>NZ_JANHZQ010000003.1:0-183020 GCF_041414725.1 Alteromonas sp. DY56-G5
AAATATCGCGATCGCAGCCTTCGGCTGCTAGAAAAAATAAACCCCTCCGAAAAAAGAGGGGTTTATCATCAATCTGAGCGTGTTGCTTACAACACGCCTTTTCATATCACTTATCGACAATTAGTTATCTATTGCTAGTTAGCTTGTACGCTCAATTGAAATATGTGCCAGCGCGATTAACGCCTCTTTATATTCAGAATCTTCAATAGCGTTTAAGCTGTTAATGGCCATTTGTACTTCTTTTTGCGCACATTCACGTGTGTAGTCCAAAGCACCGGTTTCTTCCATAATGCCTTGAATCCGCGTCAAGTGTGGTAGGCCATTGCTTTGTTCAATAGCTTCTTGAATAAGCGCTTTGTCGTCGTCATTTCTTGCGTGCCACATAGCGTAAAGTAATGGCAGAGTAGGCTTACCTTCAGCTAAGTCGTCGCCCGCATTCTTGCCCATTTCTTCGCTGTCAGCCATGTAGTCAAGTATATCGTCAGCTAGCTGAAAGGCTGTGCCTAGGTGCTTACCGTATTCTTGCATAGCGTGTTCAATGTGCTCATTTTGGTCGGTCAGCACAGCCGCTAACTGCGTAGCAGCTTCAAACAAACGCGCCGTTTTACCGTAAATAACATCAAAGTAACGTGCTTCTGTAGTGCTGGGATCGTTACAGTTCATCAGCTGTAACACTTCACCTTCAGCAATTTGGTTTGTGGCTTCAGACAGTATCTCCATAACGCGCATGCGTTTGAGGCTCACCATCATTTGGAAAGAACGGGTGTAAAGAAAGTCACCCACTAATACTGATGCCTGATTGCCAAAAATGGCATTGGCCGTTTCCCGCCCTCTGCGCATGGTCGATTCGTCAACCACATCGTCGTGCAATAGGGTAGCGGTATGAATAAATTCAACAATCGCCGCAAGGGTATGGTGATCGTTGTTGTCTATTCCCATAGCCCGCGCACTTAACACGGTAAGAAGTGGGCGTAATCGTTTGCCGCCACTGTTTACAATGTAAAAACCAAGCTGATTAATTAGGGCAACATCAGAGTCGACTTGTTGTTGAATCAGCTGGTTGACCGCCTGCATATCATCATTAGACAGGGCGCGGATTTGATCTATATCCATAGGCATGGCAATAAATACTTACTCTTACGTCTTGGGCAATTATTGGTGGCGATTGTACCTTAATCATCTGTACTATCCACCAAATTGTCTTAAAAAATGACGGCTTAACGCATTTACGTGTAATTCCTCAAATACGGTTAAACCAGATGTGAAAAAGGTGGGGCTGCGTTCTTCATATAAATTCTGTTCTGTGTTTAGCGGTTTGCCGCACGTACGCCCCCTTAATCATGCGATCACATGCAATTATAGGTGCTCTCGATAATTTTTCCTGTTAAGTCGCTATTTTTTGACGTTTGTATGAAGAAAACGAAGTGTTTAAGAGCAACTTTGTTTCTCAATTAGGGGAGTAGCATTGCCCCAAGTCACAGATACAAAGTGGGGAAGTAGTAATCGCAAAAAACGATCCTATTCGTGGGTTCCAACAGCTCGATCGCAGTCTGATCGCAATGCATATTTGGGGATCGTTTGCCGATCTCGCTCGCGTGATCTTGCGCTGTTTGGATCGCATTTCTATGTAATTTAACCTATCAATATTTCCATTTTGATTTAATACGACCTAAAAATTTTTACTGTTTTTTCAAAAAAATTTGTGAATTTTTAACGGTTTTTGGGCATTTGAAGCTGCATCAAATACGCAATTGGGGCATAATTCGCCCCATGTTGGAAAAATAATCTATTTTTCTGCGAATCGGGGTTGTGATTTACGGATGTTTCACGTACAATTCGCGCCCTGTTTTTTGAATTGAAGCGTCAGTGGACGCAGAGCGGAGTTAACTATGTACGCGGTTTTCCAAAGTGGCGGTAAACAACACCGTGTGGCCGAAGGCCAAACCGTTCGTCTTGAAAAAATCGAAGTAGCCCCAGGCGAAACGGTTGAATTTGACAAAGTTTTAATGGTAAGCAACGGTGACGACGTAAAAATCGGCACACCAATCGTTGCTGGTGGTAAGGTGACTGCTGAGGTTGTTACACACGGTCGTGGCGATAAAGTAAAAATCGTTAAGTTCCGTCGTCGTAAGCACTCTCGTAAGCAAGCGGGTCACCGTCAGTGGTTCACAGAAGTGAAAATCACTGGTATCAACGCATAATAGGAGCACGAACACATGGCACACAAAAAAGCTGGTGGTAGTACCAAAAACGGTCGTGATTCAGAAAGTAAACGCCTAGGTGTTAAGCGCTTTGGTGGTGAATCTGTTCTTGCTGGTAACATCATTGTTCGTCAACGTGGTACTCGTTTCCACGCTGGTGACAACATGGGTATCGGTAAAGACCACACGTTGTTTGCACTAAAAGACGGTAAAGTTCAGTTCGACGTTAAAGGACCGAAGAACCGTAAATTTGTAAGCATCGTAGCTGAGTAAGCGCGTAAGCTTCTCGCCGAACAGGCTTAGAAAAACCCCGCGCTTGCGGGGTTTTTTGTTTTGTGAAACCTTTCTTTCTTTTTCTGTTCTTAATTAATAGCGATTATATTCTGAAAATGAATTAGCGCTGAGCAAGGTTTTACTTCTCAATTTTTTAGAATGCTGAGTAGACTCAAAAGCGCCGATGCGCAATTTGGTGTAAACTTAGTATTCGCATTAAATAAGTTAATAACCCACGGCATTACAGCCCGGAGTGATAAATGAAATTTGTAGATGAAGCTGAAATTCGCGTTGAAGCCGGTGACGGCGGCAACGGTACAATTGGCTTTAGAAGGGAAAAATACGTACCTAAAGGTGGCCCAGACGGTGGCGACGGTGGTGACGGCGGCAGTGTATTTTTACAGGCCGATGAAAACCTAAATACATTGATCGATTATCGCTTTGAGCGCTTTCACCGTGCTGAGCGTGGCCAAAATGGTCAAGGCGGCAACTGTATCGGTAAGAAAGGTAAAGACCTCACCGTAATGGTACCTGTGGGCACGCGTGCTACTGATAGCGATACTGGCGAAGTGTTAGGCGACTTAACCCGTCATGGTCAAAAGCTTAAAGTGGCACAAGGTGGTTTTCACGGTTTAGGTAATGCCCGTTTTAAAAGCAGTACGAACCGTGCCCCACGTCAAAAGACCAATGGTACACCAGGTGAAATTCGCAACCTTAAGCTAGAGCTTATGCTTCTAGCCGATGTTGGCTTACTTGGTATGCCTAACGCAGGTAAATCGACCTTTATCCGCTCTGTATCAGCAGCTAAGCCTAAAGTGGCTGATTATCCGTTTACAACCTTGGTGCCTAACTTAGGGGTGGTTCGTCAAGATTCACAGCGAAGCTTCGTTGTTGCGGATATTCCTGGTTTGATAGAAGGTGCTGCCGATGGTGCTGGCCTAGGTATACGCTTCTTAAAACACTTAGAGCGCTGTCGTATCTTGCTTCACGTGGTAGATATTTTCCCTGTTGATGAAACGGATCCTGCCGAGCACGCAAAAGCGATCATTGAAGAGCTTGAAAAATACAGCCCTAAATTGGCAGAAAAGCCCCGTTGGTTAGTATTTAATAAAGTCGACTTACTACTTGAAGAAGAAGCTGAAGAACGCTGTCAGCACGTGATCGATGCGTTGGGTTGGGAAGGCCCAGTTTATCAAATCTCTGCGTTCCAAAAGATGAACCTAGATCCTTTGTGTAACGACATTATGGACTTCATTGAAACTCTTCCAGCTGAACTGGAAGAGGAAGAAGAGAAGAAAGAAGTAGAATTCAAGTGGGACACTTACCACAAGAATACACTTGAAGCTCATGATGAGTTTGAAGATGACCTAGATGACGACGACTGGGACGAAGACGACTACGACGTGGAAGTTGAGTATCGTCGCTGAGAAACAGTCGTTGAGAAACAATCGCTGAGTGACAGTCGATTTCGAAACAATTACTGGTAACCAGTGCTATAAAGCAAATTAGAACAAAAAAAGCTCGCATCGTTGCAAAGACAACGTGCGAGCTTTTTTGTAAGTAACGCGGTTAGGCTAATGCACCCTCATCGTGCTGGCTTACTCACTGGTATGATAGATAACCTTTCCCAGCAATTGAGCGCGAGTAAACTTACCCATGGCCCCTTGGCTTACAGAGTGGGCCTTGTTATCGCCCGTTAAGGTAAACGTTCCGTCGGTGTTAACATGGTCTACCCTTTTGATAATTACGCCGTAAGTGCTGCTTTTAACAACCACGATTTGCCCACTACGCAGCCACCTAAGAGGCCATCTCATTGCACAGACAAAGTCACCGTCGTTTAGAGAAGGCAACATGCTGCTCCCCGTGACCCGCATAATTTTAAACATTTATAGGTCGGGATAAACCACTTCTTCAGAAGGTGGATAGGGGCACGTTGCTTTTTTGGTTGCGACATCCTTGGTTGCCCAGAAACGCTCTGCAAATTCATTCACTAACGAAAGCAGCTCTTCAGCTTTTTCTCTGCTGACGTGTTGCTTACACCCGGAACCGGCCAGCATGATTTTATGTACCAGCTCGTTAGTATCTGGAAACTTCTCAAACTGAGGGGCTTTAAAGTAATCGCCCCATATTACCCTGACTTCTTGCTTTACTTTCTCTGCATGGGTTTCCTTTTCTGCTACTAAGCGGCTCATTTGCGCTTGATCTGCAAACGTAAGTGTCTCTTTTTCGGTCAATTCGTTAAGTAGGTCTACGAAGCGAATAACACTCAACGCAGCCAACTGCGCCGAAAACGGATCGTAAATTTTGCAAGGAATGTCGCAATGTGCGCTAACCGCAGGGAAGGGGCTAACGGCATGAAGTTTTGAGAGTAATTGATGAATCATAATTTGTACCCCCTTACTTTGCTGAGCGCTTTTTAGCGTTGAAGTATTTGTAAGCCGCAAAGCCACACGCAGCTGCACAGCCTACAAGAGACGCGTAAAACAGAGCATGCATAACACCGCTAGTCCAGTGTTCATGATCGTGTCCTGCATGAGCGAATGCGCCTGAACTAAATACAGCGGCGTATAGCATTAGAGCTGAGCGTTTAAGGTTAACTTTCATGAATTCTCCTAAAGCGTTAGTAAAAGTAAGGTGAAGTAGTTAGGCGCATAAGTATCGGTGCAACTACACGGCGAAGCGCAGTGGTACATTGCTGTTCACGATGTTGTTCGAGGCGCTGATGACAGTATGAGCTCTGTCGACAATGGCGTTTCGGTGGTGAGGCAGTTTCAGATGAAAGTATGTCTCTTCAAGCAAGCTTGTTAAGCCCATAATCTTAGCTGTCATTGCGTTGTTCTCACCGCCGTCTACCTCAAGCAGAATAACGGCGATATCAAACGCACAGCCAAGGTATGGAATTGCTTCACTGAACTGACCGCTTTGCATAAGCATTGTGCCTTGCATTTCATCGCGCGCCATTACGTGTAGGGCCTGTTCTGGGTTGTTGTAAACCCAATCTGCGTGTTTAGGGCATAGATAGTTTATTTGCATTGTCGCGACCTCCTGTATACACACTAGAACAGTTAAAATAATAATGCAAATGATAACTGTTTCTATTTGTTGGGTGTTAAAGCGATACCCTTTGAGCCAATACACATTTGGTCGCTGATATTGATATACTGCCGCGGTTCAACAATAAAAACGGCTTTATAGGTAATGAAATGAAGATAGCGATGATTGCTGCTATGGCGAAAAACAGAATTATAGGCGCAGATAATGATATGCCGTGGCACTTACCGGCTGATTTAAAACACTTTAAAGCGATCACCTTAGGCAAAGCCGTCATAATGGGCCGCAAAACCTATGAGTCAATCGGAAGGGCATTACCTGGCAGGCCAAACATTGTTATAACGAGTAATGCTGACTACAGCTTATCTGACGCGACGGTAGTAGATTCACCAGAGTCAGCGATTGAGGTAGCCAAAGCGCTAAGCGCAGAGAACAGCGACAACGATGAAATAATGATTATCGGTGGCGGTACTATTTACCAAACGTTCTTAGATAGCGCTGACACTTTGTATCTCACACATATTGATTTGACTGTTGACGGAGATACACAGTTCCCAGACTATGAGGCGGCAGCAAGTTGGACGGAAGTATCACGTGATGAACATGACGCCGATGAGAAAAATCCTCACCCTTACACATTCGTTACTCTCGTTCGAAACTAACGGAGAGATTGGAACTAGGTCCAATTTAAAATAAAAAAATGCCAGTGTTGTGAAACTCAAAAATTGAGAGCTTCACAACACTGGCATTTTTATTTTTGCGTTGCGCGCAGATGCTACTTCATTTGGTCGAACAGGTTCTCTAATGAAAGACCCTGATGACCCAACATATCGCGAAGACGGCGAAGTGCTTCTACTTGAATTTGACGAACACGTTCACGTGTTAAGCCAATTTCGGCACCCACATCCTCAAGTGTTGAAGGTTCATATCCCATAAGACCGAAACGACGAGCAAGTACTTCGCGTTGCTTGGGGTTTAGTTCTTCAAGCCAGGTTACAATATTACTTTTGATATCTGAGTCTTGTAAGCTCTCTTCAGGGCTAAACTCTTTCTCGTCAGCAATAATGTCGAGGAGAGCTTTATCATTTTCTCCACCAATAGGTGTATCGACAGAGGTAATGCGCTCGTTTAAACGCAACATCTTAGTGACATCTTCTACAGGCTTATCAAGCGCTAGTGCAATTTCTTCTGCAGTTGGCTCATGATCAAGCTTTTGTGAAAGTTCACGAGAAGCACGTAAATAAACGTTTAGTTCTTTCACTACATGAATAGGCAAACGAATGGTGCGCGTTTGGTTCATGATAGCGCGTTCGATGGTTTGGCGTATCCACCATGTGGCGTATGTTGAAAAGCGGAATCCGCGTTCAGGATCAAACTTCTCTACGGCACGAATTAGTCCTAAATTGCCTTCTTCGATTAAATCTAGAAGTGCCAACCCACGGTTGTTATAACGGCGAGCAATCTTAACAACAAGGCGAAGGTTGCTTACAATCATACGTTTACGAGAGGCTTCGCAGCCTTTCAGTGAGCGGCGCGCAAAATAAACTTCTTCTTCTGCGGTTAGCAGTGGTGAAAAACCAATCTCGCCTAGATAAAGCTGTGTGGCATCTAGGTTTTTAGGTTGGTCATCCTGACTGAAAATAGCGTCGTCATTTTCTAGGTCAGCGTCGTTAACTAAGGTTTCGTCAGCTTTCATATCAGCTGGCATATCGATGACTTCTACATCATCTTGCGGTTTTGATTCTAAGGCTTTATTTGACTTACCCATCATGAATCTCCTGCTACAAGGTTTACCTTATGACGTTTCTCCTTTGTCTTTTTTTATTGTTATTTATTTTTATTATTTTAATGCTGGCAGGTATTTCATAGGGTCTAATGATTTCCCTCTATACCTAACTTCAAAGTGAAGTTTTACCGAATTTGTTCCGCTGTCACCCATGGTTGCAATTTGCTGCCCTGCCGACACCCATTCTCGTTCTTTGACTAAAATAGTGTCGTTGTAGGCATAGGCACTTAGAAAGGTATCTGTATGCTTAATGATAACCAGATTACCGTAACCTCTTAGTGCGCTACCTGAGTAAACAACTTTTCCATCTGCTGCCGCTACGACTTTACTGCCTTTAGCACCAGCGATATCAATACCTTTGTTGCCTGACTCTGACTTACTGAAGGTTCCAACTACCTTACCTTCTGCAGGCCACACCCACTCTTGTACTTTGTCTGGAAAACTCGTCGGTGTTTGTTTTTTGACGCTTTGTGACGGCTTCTTGACAGTTGTAACATTTTGTGGCTTAACAACTTTTTCACTTTCACGATACGCCTGTGGTTGTGGGCGGTCAACCAAACTTTTGTCTACATTTGATGTGGTCGGAGCTGTTGACTGATTGGTCTTGGACTTAGGTATAACGGGGGCTGTAGTCACATTCGAAGGTGGTGTGACGTTTAAAACTTGACCAGGGAAAATGGTGTAAGGGGCTGATAATTGGTTGTATTTTGCTAAGTCGCGATAGTCATTACCCGTGTACCATGCCACCGCATAGAGGGTGTCTCCCCGGTGAACTTTATAGGTTTTTTTTGTGTATTCTTCGCTTCCATCTGAAACTTGGCTATTTAATAAAACGACGGGAGCGGGTGCACTTCTTCCTGCACAGCCCCCGATGAGTACACAAATATATAACAAAATTCCTATGTGAAGGTGGGGCCTACGCATGTCATCGCAATAGTAAATAAGCGAATATTGCGAGGATGACTACTCCCCATCCAAGTACTTCTACATACTGCCTTAGCTTTTGCTCCATGGCTGCGCCCCCCCAGCGCATGAGTGCTGCGACCAAAAAGAAGCGTGCGCCTCGACCAACAGCCGATGCCAGTACAAATGGCAAGAAGGCCATTTGCAAAAAGCCAGCACTCACAGTGAAAATTTTATAAGGGATAGGTGAGAAACCAGCAAGAAAAACTACCCATACGCCGTAGTCTTTAAACCACTGCATTGCCGTGTCTATTTTGTGGGTATACCCCCAGCTCTCGATAAGCGGAGCCAGCCAAGCATCGAAAGCAAAGTAACCAAGCCAATAGCCAGCAATACCGCCCAAAATCGACGCGATGGTCGTAATAAAAGCGAACTGCCATGCTCTAGTGGGCTGGGACAGTGCCATTGGCGCAAGCATTACATCAGGTGGAATAGGGAAGAAAACCGACTCTGAGAAGCTTAACCCGCCCAAATATTTGGTTGCGTGACGATGTCTCGCCCAGCGTAACGCCATGTCATAACATGGCTCAAAAAGCTTCACATTAGCTCTCCTGCTACAAGGGGAACAAATCGGACCGATTCAATGGTCGATGTTTTTAGTTCACCTTCAATCCTATCAATACACAGTAACGATTGTTGCTCGTTACCTACGGGAATAATCAACCGTCCGCCTTCTTTAAGCTGATCGCACAAATCCTGTGGAAGACTTGCAGCGGCGGCGGTGACAATAATGGCATCGTAAGGGCCCTTGGACGCCCAACCTTTCCAACCATCGCCGTGTTTCATTGCAATATTGTGAAGGTCGAGCTGATTCATTCGACGTTTCGCTTGGAACTGCAATGATTTAATACGTTCAACACTGAATACTTTGGCAAAAAGCTGCGCAAGAATAGCGGTCTGATAACCTGAACCCGTGCCTATTTCTAACACTTTCTCGGGTTTATTAGGGCTATCTAGCAGCAACTCTGTCATTTTCGCAACAATATAAGGTTGCGAAATGGTTTGGCCTTGACCTATTGGCAATGCCGTATTTTGATAGGCCTTATGTTTCAGCGCGTCGGGTAAAAAGCTTTCCCGCGGCGTACCAGCAATGGCGTTCAATACTGCTTGCGAACGTATTCCCTCGTTATAAAGCAGTTGTGCTAACGCGTCTCCTTTTCTAGAAGCTCTCATGATGTTGCGTACTTTCCTTTATTCTTATCCACAGCCACGCGAGGTTTAGTCTGTTGCGCGCCACGCTTTCTCAATACTCTTTACACCCTGTTAATTGGCGACAAGGTTTCCACGCACTCTCTAAGGACTGAGGTTGCAAAGCAGCCACTTGGAAGCGCAAACGAGATAGTAAATGTATCACCCTTACTCTGCCATTCAAGCTGTGAAGGCCAAATTTTTATCGCGCGACGCTCTTGTTCGAACCCGCACTGGCTTAAAAAGTCGATAACTTCACTATTTTGCTCTGCAACAGATTGCTCAAGTGCTAGTGT
This sequence comes from Alteromonas sp. DY56-G5, assembly GCF_041414725.1. Lineage (NCBI taxonomy): Bacteria > Pseudomonadati > Pseudomonadota > Gammaproteobacteria > Alteromonadales > Alteromonadaceae > Alteromonas > Alteromonas sp. DY56-G5. The sequence goes on from NZ_JANHZQ010000003.1 coordinate 9,759, forward strand.
GTCAGCTTGCGTAACAAGTGCTCCTTTACCCCACAGCGGTGCTGAAGGGCATACGTCTTTGGCATTAAAACGACGTTGTGCATCTTGTTGCTGTTCTGAGCCTTCACCACCTTCATTAATGAAAAAGCTGTTAGAACCTGAAAGCACCAGCGCGTCGCCGTGAGTGACCTTGTCGAATATGTCTTTTTCTAAGCGTGCAGAAAGCATTTCATTAAATAGCCAGCTGCGCAGTGCAGAAAGTGCCATGGAACGTTTGTTGCGGTGTCTGATGGTTTCACCGTTTACCATCCGCTCGGCCATTACCAGGTTTCCACCGCGTTGCACTTCACCCATGTCATTTAAGCGCATTACGCCAAAGCGTTGTTCGCCGTAATAGTTTGGTACACCGTGTTTTTCAATTTCTTGAAGACGCTCTTCAATGGCCTCAGGATGCAGTACCTGACGCAAAGTAATCGTAAAGTGATTGCCTTTAAGCTGGCCCGTTCGCAACTTTTTATTGTGACGCATTTGCTTAAGCACTTTAACGCCTTCCAGTTCAAAGTTGCTGAAGTCGAAGTCAGGCTTACCCGGCGCGTGAATACCAAACCACTGTTGCGTTACCGCGTATTTGTCTTTGCGACCAGCATAGGTAATTTGGCGTAATGGAAGGTTAACGAAACGGGCTAGCTGCTCAGCGACAAACGCGGTATTGGTGTTGGTTTTTTCAATAAATACAAACTGGTGCTCGCCTTCACCACAAGGGGTATAACCCAAATCCTCTACAACTTGAAAATCGTCGGCTTGGAATTTAAAAATACCGGTGGATACAGGTTTTGCGAAATAGTACTGCCAGTGGTCAGTGTGTAAAGGCTTCATAATTTTTCCAGTAGAACAACGGCGTGAGAGGCAATGCCTTCTTTACGGCCTGTATAGCCTAGCTTTTCAGTGGTCGTTGCTTTTACGTTGATGTCGTCAAGCGATACGTTGCAGTCTTGTGCAATAATCTCACGCATAGCAGCAATATGCGGCGCCATCTTAGGTGCTTGCGCAACAATGGTCATATCTGCATTAGTTAAGCGGTAACCTTTCTCCCTTACTACATTGACAACGTGACGCAGCAGCACGCGGCTGTCTGCACCCGCGTAAGCGTCGTCTGTGTCAGGGAAGTGCTTGCCAATATCACCGAGTGCCGCTGCACCTAGCATTGCATCACACAGTGCGTGTAGTAATACATCGCCATCTGAGTGGGCTAACAGTCCTTGCTCATAGTCGATACTGACGCCACCTATTGTGATGGGGCCTTCACCGCCAAACTTGTGTACATCAAATCCGTGTCCAATTCGCATTATGATTGTGCCTTTTGATTTTTTGCGCTGTGGCTTTTAGCTCTGTAGTTTTGAGCGTTCTGGCCTTGCGCGCTTAATTTTTGCTTAAGATAAAATTCTGCCAAAGGAAGATCGGCCGGATGCGTTATTTTTATATTTGCCGGACTTCCGCTTACCATGGCAACTTTGTAGCCTTCAAGCTCCATGGCAGAGGCTTCGTCTGTGATATTCGCGCCTTGTGATAAACCATTTTGAAGCGCGCGTTTTAGCAATGTTGCTGGAAAAAGTTGAGGCGTTAAAGCGTGCCAAAGACCGTCTCGGTCTTCAGTGTGAGAAATAACATTTGTTGAAGATCTGACCCGCTTCATGGTGTCACGAACAGGGGTAGCTAGAATACCGCCAGAAACGTCATCACTGCTCATTAACTCGAGCAGCGCGGAAATATCGCTCTCTTCTATACAAGGCCTCGCGGCATCGTGAACCAGTGCCCAATCATTCTCGCCAAGTGACATAAGCCCGTTCAATACACTATCAGCACGTTCCTTTCCGCCATCTACAACGCGAATGGGTTTTTCACGTAACCGATATTGATCAAAATACGCGTCACCTGGGCTTATCGCTACGATCACATCGTCGATTAACGGATGCTGTAGCAGCGCGTCAATCGTGTGTTCAAGAATGGTTTTACCGTTTAAGGTGAGGTATTGCTTTGGGCGGTCAGCCTGCATTCGGCTGCCAACTCCGGCTGCGGGGATAACCGCAACAACGCGGGGCGATGTCATTTTCTTCACTTAGAATCTGCGGGCAAAATACGGTAGAAGGTTTCTCCCTTTTTGATCAGACCGAGTTCATTTCGGGCTCTTTCCTCAATGGCTTCTAGACCAATTTTTAAATCGCTAATATCAGCTTTAAGTAGGGCATTGCGCTGAGCGAGGTTGGCATTTTGAAGGGCTTGAGAGTGAACTTCTTGTTTTCGGTTGAAGTAATCGGGAATACTATTTTTTCCAAACCATAGCCTGTATTGTAATAGACCAAGCAGTACTATCAATACAATGGGAAGCCATTTACCTTGCAACACAGATTCACCTGACAATGTGGTTAAGCGGAAAAAAGCAGAGGCTCTTCGCCTCTGCTGTGTCTTATTATGCCGCGAAGCAGCGTCGAGTCAAAGGCGCATTATTCACCTTGGCCCAATTTTCCCTTCAATTTATCAAACAGCTTACTTTTTTGCTGCTCAACAACGTTGTTAAGTTGAGCTTGAAGCAGTTCCTGAAGGGCGGCACTGTCGCCTTGGGCTGCGCTAAGCATACTGTTTACGTCAACAAGCTCGCCTGATAGCAATGATTGCTCGTTACTTATCATACTGTTGAGTTTGTTGTTTAATTCATCCAGCTTGTCTTTTTGGCTGGCAGTAAGCTGTGAAAGCGCCGCTTTAGCCAGCTTATTATCAAGATCAGACTTAATGTTAAAGCCAGGGTCTGAAAGCGTGCCGTCTAGCAGCATCGTCATGTTTAAGCTGGTTAACGTTTGCAGTGCCTGCGCAATAGCACTAGTGATATCACTGGTGCCAGTTGCTTCCATAACGAGCTGCTGAAGGTCAACTTCGCCCGTACCAGTAAGCATATTATCAGTGACTTTCATCGACCCATTGGTTTTCATCAGCGCTGATTTAAGCACCGCATTTAGTGTTTCATTACCGCTAAACGAAATGTTAGACATATTTACGCCAGCTAGCTGCCAGACTTGGCTGGCATCAACACCGTCGCCGTCAATCCAGAATTCACCGCTGGAAGTAAACGACTTTAATAACTCGCCCGCTGCTTCAATAGTAAAGGTGGTGGGGTTACCGAATACTTCGTGAACGTTTGTAATGTTGTTCCATTTGCTGGTGATAGATTCATTTTGCCAAAGCACTGATACATTGGCTTCTTTCACCAAAATCGACGGCACTTCAGTCGGCGCTTCACTTTTTTCTTCACCTTGAATGAGCGGCATAACAATTTGCATTGCTGCCATAAGGTACTCAGTGTATTCCGCCGCTTTGTCGCCAAACACAAAGTAAGTGACTTGAGAAAGTGCCGCTTGGTCACCCGCAATTACCCCTTTCAGCAACGCGTAATCTTCTTGTGGCGCTTTCTTAAGTGCTTCAACACTTTCGCTAAGGGCTTGTTTGGCATCGCTCGCTTTTTCCGTGAAATTGCTAATAAGCGCGCGGTCTGCCTGCATTTCTTCTTTCAACTTATCAAAAGAAGACTTTGCCTGTACCAAGGCTTGAGGGTCTTTGTAGTTCGTTTCTTTTAGCTGAGCTACCTGCGTTTTGTAGTACTCAATGCGCGACTTATCAGGTAAAGATTCATAGTCGTCTTTCAAACCTTTTCCATAGGTTTCGTAGGCAGACTTTGCATTTTCAATGGCAGCAGTGGTTTTTAGCGGATTGCGGGCGAGAAGTTCGTCAACCGTAGGCACGGCTTCTTTGGCTTTTGCTTTAATTTCGTCAAATGACAGTGAACGTTCTGGAACGCGATACACTTCACCTTCAGACTCGCGCTGTGTATCGAACTGCACTTTCAGTAAATCAAGATTGTTTACGATAACTTGATCATCTAACAGTGGCTTTAGCTCAACGTCTGCGTGAGCTTCGCCTACAAAAACTTGGTTGTGAGTAGGCTTTGTGGGGTTGGTGAGTGCAATACCTTTTAGCGTAACAGTTGTTGGAAAAAGAGAGTGGTCGAACTCGTCGATATTCACTTCTGCTCCATAGGATTCGCCCAGCTTGGACTCAAGAATAGATTTGATGATGGTATTGGCGAACAGGAAATACACCAAAAATAGCAACACGAAAAAACCGACAACCCATAATAATATAGGCTTACCCTTTGAACCACTGCTCATATTCAACTCCTTGATTTTTTGCGCGCTGGCTTTTATTGCGCATAAGTCACTACTTCGGTGGCTAGTATATCGCTCAATAAAAAGTAATCGATTAACCGCCACTTATGGTGCCTCTGAGTGTAATGCACTCAGGTCTTTTCTTCCATACGCAGAAGGTAGGTGTATTGATTAAACCATGTGAGCTTTTAAACAACTTGACGTAAGAGAAGCAAAATTCGGCAAAGTTTACTTTTTTTAAAAGAAAATTACCGGGAGCTATGGAGTGGTAGCAGCAGTAAAGTGAGCCTGCTTCTCAATGCTTTGCAGCAAAGCGCAGCAGGCTCGTTGAAATGTAAAATGCTTTAAAGCTTAAAGCGGTTCGCAATGTCCATTATTGCTATACAGCTTGCGCGTAACGCTTGGCTCGCAGCTGCTAATTCATCTGCCGTTCTCAAGCTACTATCAGCAGCACCCGAAAGCGCATTGATGCGCATATTCGCTTCGGTAGCGGCTTCCGCTTGCTGCTCGGTAGCCCGCGCTATTTCACTACTCATATCTGCAATTTCAGTCATTAAGCGATCAGCTTCTTGCAGATTTTGATTCGCCTGTATAGCGTTATCTACCGTTTTGGTTGACGCTGACTGGCTTACTTTTACTGCATCTACTGCGCTTTTGGCATTACTTTGCAGCTTTTCTATCATCGCTTGGATTTCATCGGTACTTTGTCCGGTTCGACTTGCCAGTGTACGCACTTCATCAGCTACGACGGCGAAACCTCGTCCTTGCTCGCCAGCTCGCGCTGCTTCTATAGCAGCGTTAAGCGCCAGTAAGTTAGTTTGTTCGGCAATACCTCGGATTACATCAAGTACAGCACCAATGCTTTCAGTCTGCGCAGCAAGTTCGGTAACAGCGCTACTTACGCTTTCAATATCAGAGGTAAGAGAGCGTATATCGTTTACGGTACTATCCACAACCGAGGCGCCGTTTTGCACGTTACCCCGCGCGCTGCTGGTACTTTTTTCTGCAGAATCTGCGTTATTGCTAACCTCATTTATCTGCGTTGTCATCTCTTCCATGGCAGCGGCAACTTGAAGCATATTTTCATTTTGCGTCTGTGCCTGAGCGTTGCTATTTTTACTTGATGTTTCTACAAGTTCTGCTTGCTGGGTCAGTGAATTAATATTCTCACGGATCCCTAACAGCGAATGGCGCATTTTTTCGGTATATTCATTAAAGTAGCGTGCCAAACGCGTTACTTCATCTTGGCCAGTTTCAGGCAACGAGCGGGTGAGATCACCTTCTCCTTGTGAGATATCCTTCATTCGCTCACTTACTTCTTGAACCGGTTTCACTATGCTGCCGCCAATCACATAAACAAGCACCACAACTAGCACTATGCTAACCAGACAAAACACCGCAATCACATTGCGAAGATGAGCAAATTCTTTTTCAAGATTGGTAAGGTAGATACCAGAGCCCACTGTCCATCCCCACGGCTTGAACTCTTTAACGTAGGAAATTTTGTCGGTAGGTGACTCTTCACCGGGAAGCGGCCATACATAATCGACAAAACCTTCACCTTTCGATTTCACTTTTTGCGCCATTTCTATAAAGAAGGCTTTGCCGTTCCCGTCTTTAAAGGTTCGTAAATCTTGACCGTCAAGGGCGGGCTTGATGGGGTGCATAACCATAGATGGCGTTTGGTCTTGGATCCAAAAGTAGTTGCTGCCGTCGTATCGTAGCGCTTTGACGGCCTCTAACGCCTGTTGCTTAGCGGTTGCCTCGTCTACGTCGGTGCGCGCCGCGAAGCTACTGAGCATGGTATGAACCACCTCGACCAGGTGCTGATTTTCATCATAAGACTTTTGCTTTAATGCTTCGTAGTGCCTGTTTAAAACAACGGCAGTAAGAAGTACAAATAACAGCGTAATTAGGGCAACGATAATGCCCAAACGTTGAATTAAACTGAATTTTCTTAACCACATCGGCAAATACCTATCTATTTGTATTTTTGTTTTTTTAAAGTGTAGACGGTTTTTTATTAACCGCTTTTTATCACGTTTAAAAAAACACTATTTTAGACGAGCTTTACTTCGACTTTAGAAGCAAATCGCTCACCGCTTTTGTACTAAAAATTAATGCGGTATCGACAGGCTAAAAAATGTCATCTAACGCACTGAATACGTAGCTTGACAAATAATCAAAAAAACTTTGCTGGTAGGGGCTTGGCAGGGCGATTTTGTGTGCTACCATCCGCGCAAATTTGGCACTGTCGTGATCTTCATCCAAAAGTATAAAGTTAAAAGAAGAACGACAGGTCAACGCAGGGTTTCGACTTTGCTTGTTTTTTAGCCGCTTCCATGTAACCGTGAGCAGTCTTACACGGCGGGAACGCTTTTTGTTACAGCTATTTCTATGAAAGGGTTGCAATGCTCATTAACGACACACTTCATACAACTTCACCCCTACGCCAGCGTATAAGAGACTACTATCGTATTAGTGAGTCGGTGGCTGTGGATCAAATTCTTCCCATTGCCGAGGTAAACCCACGTGCACGAAGCCGTGCATGGGAACGTGCACGAAAGATGGTGCTTCAAATTCGCCGAGAGCAAGAAGGGCACGGTGGTGTAGACGCATTATTAAATGAATACTCGCTATCTACAGCAGAAGGTGTGGTATTGATGTGCCTGGCTGAAGCCTTGCTGCGTGTTCCAGACAAAGCGACTCAAGATGAGCTTATTCGTGACAAGCTGTCTCAGGGACAGTGGACACCTCACTTGGGGAATTCAGAGTCGTTATTTGTTAACGCATCGGCGTGGGGCTTGTTGTTTACGGGCAACATGGTGAACTATGCCGACAAGCGCAAGAAAGAACAGTTTGGCTTATTAAAACAAACCCTTGGCCGCTTAGGTGAACCTGTTATTCGCCGCGCTATGAACATTGCGATGCGCGTTATGGGTCGTCAGTTCGTTATGGGCGAAACCATTGAAGATGCGGTAGATCGCGCCAAAGAGAAAGAAACCAAAGGGTACGTATATTCTTACGACATGCTAGGCGAAGGCGCACGCACTATGCGCGACGCTGAGCGTTACTACGATGCATACGTAAAAGCAATAAAAGTAATCGGTAAAGCGGCTAACGGACGCGGTCCTAAGCGTTCACCGGGGATCTCGGTAAAGCTTTCTGCTATTCACCCACGCTTTGAATTTTCTCACCGCGAACGCGCCATGGCAGACATTCCGCCGCGCTTGAAAGCGCTGTGTATGATGGCGAAAGAATACGATATCGGTTTAACCGTAGATGCGGAAGAAGCTGACCGTCTAGAGCTTTCTCTAGATATTATTGAAGCTGTATTTCGCGATGAAGACCTGAACGGTTGGACAGGCTTTGGCTTGGCCGTACAGGCCTACCAAAAACGCGCAATCCACGTTATAGAGCACTTACGTGAACTTACCCTAGAGGTAGGTCGTCCGCTAATGGTGCGTTTGGTTAAAGGTGCCTATTGGGATACTGAGATTAAGCTTACTCAACAAGCGGGCCTTGAAGAGTTCCCTGTATTTACCCGTAAGTCGTCAACAGATGTGTCATACCATGCCTGTGCGAACCGTCTACTTGAGTATCGCGACACCATTTACCCGCAGTTTGCGACTCACAATGCCTACACAGCGTCTGTAATTGTTGAGCTTGCTGGTGACGACAAAGAAGGTTTTGAGTTCCAGTGTCTGCACGGTATGGGCGATACCCTTTACGATCAGGTGGTAACACAGGATAAAATTCAGTGCCGTGTTTATGCACCTGTAGGTGAACACGAAGACTTATTGGCCTACCTTGTACGTCGTCTTCTTGAAAACGGCGCGAACTCGTCGTTTGTAAACGCTATCGTTGACGATGAAAAACCGGTTGAGTCTTTGCTTGAAGATCCGGTAGAGAAAACACAACGCCTGAAAGTACGTTATAACAAGTTAATTAAAACCCCACGTGGGCTGTATGCGCCAGAGCGCGACAACTCGCGTGGTCTAGACCTAACCGACACTAATGCGGTAATTGCGCTTAAACATGAACTTGAACGCTGGCAGGATTACTACAAAGTGACCGGTGAAGTGCCAGAAGGTGCGACAGCGGTACTTAGCCCAACTAACCACAACGACGTGGTAGGTTATCACCATTACGCTACGCCTGATGATATGCGCAAAGCATTAGATGAAGCCGAGGCTGGGTTTGAAGCATGGTCTAAACGCGATGTAAGCGAGCGCGCAGAAATACTTAATCGAACAGCAGATGCGCTTGAGCGCCACATGGCAGAACTTATCGCTATCTGTATGCGTGAAGCCGGTAAAGTAGCGCAAGACAGTATTGATGAAGTGCGTGAAGCCGTTGATTTCTGTCGCTACTACGCGGCGCGTGCAGAAGAGCTTGCTGAAGATCAACGCTTACTTCCTCGTGGTGTTGTGCTTTGTATTAGCCCGTGGAACTTTCCACTAGCTATCTTCTTAGGCCAAGTGGCAGCGGCACTTGTAACAGGTAACACGGTTATTGCTAAGCCTGCTGAACAAACCAGCATTATTGCGCAGCGTGCGGTAGATATTATGCACTCGGTAGGCCTGCCAGAAGACGCATTGAAACTTATCGTATCGCCTGGTAAAGAAGTGGGCGAAACCCTTCTACCAGACGAGCGCATTAAAGCGGTAATGTTCACAGGTTCAACGCAAACCGGTACGTTAATTTCCCAAGTGCTTGCAGAACGTGGTGGCGAACAGGTGCCATTGATTGCAGAGACGGGCGGTCAAAACTGTATGATCGTTGATTCAACTGCACTGCCAGAGCAGGTAGTTGATGACGTGATCCACTCTGGTTTCCAAAGTGCTGGTCAGCGCTGCTCAGCGCTTCGCGTATTGTTCGTACAAGACGAAATTGCTGATGACCTTATCGAAATGCTAACCGGCGCCATGAAAGAGCTTACCGTTGGTGACCCAACGCAGCTTGCTACCGATGTGGGCCCTGTTATTGACGAGAAGGCACTAAAGAGCCTAACCGATCACCAAGAGTATATGGAAGATAAAGCAAAGCTGCTTTATCGCAATGAAATGCCAGCAGGCTTTGAAAACGGTACTTTCTTCGCACCGACCTTGTATGAAATCAAGAACATCGATGTGCTTGAAAAAGAAGTGTTTGGCCCTGTGGTGCATATTGTTCGCTTTAAGTCGAAAAACCTTGATAGTGTGCTAGAGCAAATCAATGGCACAGGTTACGGCCTGACTATGGGCATTCACTCGCGTATTGAAGAGCGTGCTAACGAGCTGGCAGCGAAGAGCCGCGCGGGTAACGTGTACATTAACCGCAACATGATTGGCGCTATTGTTGGCGTTCAGCCATTCGGTGGACGTGGATTGTCTGGTACAGGTCCAAAAGCGGGTGGCCCTAACTATCTGCCTCGCTTAATGATGGAGCGTGCTACACCTAAGCCATCGCGCATTGATGATGTAGACGGTACTGATGCAGCGCTTGTCGGTGATGAAAAGATTGCAGAGCGTGCGCACGTAATGATGGATAAAGCGAAAGCGGTAGAAGTGCAGTGGCGTCATACGCCGTTGAATGACCGTATTTCTATGGTTCGTCAGCTTCTGGCAAAAATTGCGAAAGTGGACATTGTTGACGAGCTTGCTGATGACTTGAACCGTACGCTTGCGACGGCGCGTCAGCAGTTAACCAGCGTTGAGCGCAAGCTTGCCAAGCCACAAACCTTGCCGGGCCCAACAGGTGAATCGAACAAGCTTTACTTAGAGCCTCGCGGAATCTTGGTGTGTTTCGCCGATAAAGAAGTAACCTTCGAATACTGGTTACTGTCTGTTGTGACCGCGTTATCAACGGGTAACCCGGTAGTATCAGTTGTGTCTGAAATCTTCTATGAAGAAGCCGTTGAAATTCAAAATAAATTTGAATCAACTGGCGCACCTAAAGGCTTATTCCAGGTAGCGCGTCTTGCGCATCTAGATACCTTGCTAATGGATGAAGATTTATCTGGCGTGGTGGTCGACTCTGGTACTGAACGTACTGCGCGTATTACAGCAATGCTGTCATCCCGCGAAGGCGCTATTTTGCCGGTTATCACAGCAGAATATAACGACAACCTTATTCAACGTTTGATGACAGAGAAAACCATCAGTATCGATACTACGGCATCAGGTGGTAACACGTCATTGATGACCTTGGTCGAAGATGATGAATAAGCGATAATGCTTGTGGTAAATACCGACTTTGCAAGATAGCGATTTAATTGAGAGCTATCTTCACAACATGTCATTCAAAGGCCAGCGCTAAGCTGGCCTTTTTAATACCTTATTCTTACCTTTCTCATTTATTTCTAATTCCTTGCTCTTTTCTTAACCGGACCTTAACCCTGCGTTTGAAATACTCGTGTCAGTTAATTTAAAAAAGCTGCGCATAGACCTTCGAAAGTAAGCTGTGCGCCAAATAATAGGCACAAGTCATGGGCAAGATAAAACTGACGGTAAATAGCATTACCCTTTGCATTTTGCTGTCTGCATGCACAAGTACTGATGACAGAGCGTTGAGCGAATCGGCATCGTCGTCAACGGGTAACAACGTTGTGTGGCAGTCTCAAGCGCGGCAACAAGAATCAACACAAACCTTGCTGCTGAATTCGGACACGACGTTAACCGATGTCATTGATATCAAAGAGTTACCCCACTTAGCCGGTTACATTGATGAAGCCCTGTCTTCTAATGCTAGTCTGCAGCAGTCGTTAATAACGCTTAGAAAAGCACAAGTAGCCATTGATAGTGCAAAAGCGGATAGGAACCTTAATGTTGACGCGAGCTTCTCTGCGTCAAAAAGTGAAACCACCAATAGCAGTGCATCTACCAGCTCAAATACCAACTCCAGTACGAGCTCTAATTCGAGCAGTCCGAGCTATAGTGCGAGCATGAATGTCAGTTGGGAGCTGGACCTATGGCAAAAAATCAGCGATGGAATAAGTGCAGCAAACTTAGATGCAGCAAGTGCCAGAGCCAGCTATCAGTCTGCCAGAGATTCTCTGGTCGCTAACGTAGTAAGAAGCTATATCGACGTACTCACTCAGCAGCAATTACTGAATATTGAGCAGTCTCGGTTAACGGTACTAGAAAATAACGAAGCCGTTATTTTAAAGCGCTATAGCACCGGTCTTGGAAGTTTAGACGACCTAGATACCGCGCGCACTAGCAGCGCAAATACCCGCGCTACTATTGCCCAATATGAAAATGCACTTTTAACAGCAAAGCGCACCTTGGCCGTACTCTTAGGCAGGCAAAACCAATCGCTAAACGAGCTCAACACTCAAGTTAATTTTCCCGACGTGTTATTGCCGCTAACAACTTTGCCAAAACAGGATCTGGCACGTAGACCCGATCTTCAGGCGGCCTTTTATGCATTAAAAGCAACAGAGTTTGAAGTCGATGTGGCCTACAAAGCCTTGTTGCCAAGCATTAGCTTGTCTGCATCACTTTCTGATAATGCCTCTACACCTTCACAAGCTTTGTTTACTAACCCTTTATGGAGTTTGCTTGGGCAGATGACCGCGCCACTGTTTCAGGGGGGCGCTTTAAGGGCGCAAATTGAAGATGCAAAGCTAACCTCAGCCAATGCCTGGTGGCAGTATCGCGAAACGTTATTAACGGCGGTACAGGAAACCCAAAATGCGCTGGATAGCGAAACCGCGTTGAGTGCTCGAATTAGCCACACCAACGTGGCGTTAGCGAATGCAGAGCGCAGCGTCTCTACCATTGAAGGTCAATATCGACAGGGCCTTGCTGACATCTTGGACTTACTTTCAGTATATGAAACGCGCTTTAACTTACAAGCTCAGGCAGTTGAGCTGCACGCCCAGAAATTACAAAACCGAATTGACTTAGGCCTAGCCCTTGGCCTTGGAGTGTCACAATGAGAAACAAACGAATTATTGTAACCTTACTCGCCGCTGCAAGTATTGCGCTAGCGGTTATGTATACCATGACGAATATGGGCGCCCAACATCCCGGCGCAAAACCGCAGGCCGAATCAAAGCCAACGTCTCCCGCTATTTCCGCGATTGCCGAGCAACCACAAAATGCCGCTCAGGCAAAGAGACCTGCAGGTGGAGAAAGGCCAGTAGCATCACCTACTGCCGATAGCGGTGTGAACAGGCTTAACAAGGCAAGCGACACGTCATCAGTGAATACCACTAATCGCAGCCCAAAGGGAGAACAAAGCGGCAATACTCAGCTGGCTCAAGTAGGCGTTATTGATGTAACCGCCGACAGCTATAACGCTAAGGTGAGGGGGTATGGTCAGGTTGTTCCGCAAGATAGTTTGAGCTTAGTCGCACAGGTTAGTGGTCAAGTTACTGATATATCTTCGTCTTTTAAAACTGGTGCCCTAGTGGCTAATAATACGGTATTGGCACGTATTGATGACACCAACTATCAACAGGCGTTAGCAAGTGCAAATGCTACCTATCAAGCGGCTGTGGTAAGTCTGGAAGAAGAGCGATTACAGGGTATTCAAGCGAAAGATGAATGGACACGTTCAGGGCTTGATGGTGAACCTTTATCGGCATTAGTACTGCGTGAGCCACAGCTAAAAGCGGCTCAGGCCACTTTGGATGAAGCCGAGCAAAGTGTAAATTCAGCCAAGCGAGATTTGGCGTTTACCTCGTTACGTGCACCTTTTAATGCATTGGTGGTCAGCCGTGACATTGCGCTAGGGAGCTATGTTCAAGCTGGCAGTGCGGTCGCCACACTTTATTCTGCAGATATTGCCGAAGTGGCAATTGGCCTTTCACCTAGCCAATGGGCTCAACTCCCGGCTTCTGCTATCTCGCAAAAGCAAGAAGTATGGTTAGTAATGCCATCTACCGGGCAGTTGGCAAAGTTCACGCCTTCGGTTTTGTTTGAAAGCGAAGGTTATGCCTACATCACCCCGCCAAAAACCAGTGAAGTTACGGGCGATATTGTGAGTAATGTTGCGGGAAAAACCTCGGGTAACGCTAGCGACAACAGCATGTCAGAACAGGTTGGCGAAATACGCCAAGCGCTGGTGGTTGCGCGCCCTTTAAACAGCTATCTGGTGAATACCAAAGTATTGCCTGTAGTGGAAGGACAAACAGGAGGGCAAGCTGATGACAAATAATCGAAACGGCGCGCCGTTTGACGGGGGCGAGAGTCCGAAAGGCAATAGGAATGGTGGGAATAACGCCCGGGGAATTATCGCTTGGTTTGCGCAGAACTCAGTAGCGGCCAATTTGCTCATGGTCAGCCTTATTGTGCTTGGCTTGGTTTCCATGAACGATATCCGCAAAGAGGCATTTCCAAGTATGGAGCCACGCTTTGTTACCATTTCAATGACATACGATAGTGGTGATCCTAAACAAGCAGAAGAAGGGATAGCTATCAAAATTGAAACCGCTCTGGAAGCAATTCCGGGGATTAAGCGAATTACCTCTACCTCGAACGCCAGCGGCGCCAGTGTGCAGGTAGAAAAAGAAACCGAATACGATTTAGACACGCTTTTCAACGACATCAAAACCGAAGTAGATAGTATTTCTAACTTCCCGTCAGATGCTGAAAACCCTGTTATCAGCAAAGCACGCCGACAAGAACACGCTATTTGGGTGCAGCTTTATGGTGACGTCGACCACGCTTCGCTTCAATACTTGGGTGAGCAATTAGAACGAGATTTACTGGCAACAGATGACATTCGCGAAGTCAGCGCAGGCAGCTTTGTCGACCCTATGATGTCTATTGAAATAGACGAAGGTAAGCTTCAAGCCTACGGATTAACGCTGTCAGACGTGGCTGATGCCGTTAACCAGGAGTCGAATACCGCGCTTACAACCAGCTTGCGCAACAAAGAAAAAGTGATTCGTTTAAAAGCGTCTGAACAGTCTTACTGGGCGAAAGATTTTGCCAACATCCCCCTCATTACGGATACCAATGGCGTCATACTCACCGTTGGCGATGTTGCTACAGTGCGCGATATGTTTGCCGACGACAGCTATCACTTGTCACGTTACAACGGTACCAATGGCTATGGAATTCAGGTGCTTATGGACGAATATGGTGACGTAACAAAAATGGTACAGCAGGCTCACGAAGTAGTGGACGCATGGCACGAAAAAGGCTTGCTACCTGAAGGCGTAGAGCTTGAAACCTGGTATGACAAAAGTACGCTTATTACCGAGCGATTGACGTTACTTACCAGCAATGCGCTTATGGGCATTATGTTGGTATTTGTTACTCTTGCCGTGTTTCTAAATTTACGCGTGGCTTTTTGGGTGGCGGCTGGCTTGCCCTTTATCTTCTTCGGCACCTTGTACTTCATGACCGACAGCTATACGGGAATGACGCTAAACGAAATGACCACATTCGGTTTTATCATGGCCCTTGGCATTGTGGTGGACGATGCCGTGGTGGTGGGGGAAAGCGTGTACGCCACGCGTAAACAGCATGGCGATACGCTTCAAAATACCATTTTAGGTACCCATAAAGTGGCGGTTCCCACACTGTTTGGTGTACTAACCACAGTGGCCACTTTTTTCGCATTATCGAACGTATCGGGCGGCTTAGGTACGCTTTATTCTCAGTTCGGCACTATCGTTACCTTGTGTTTGTTGCTGTCGGTGGTGGAATCGAAGCTGATCTTACCTTCTCATTTAGCTCATCTGCCAACTAAGCAAAAAGCGCGAAGGGGATTAGGTGGCGTATGGAACAAAGTACAGCAAAAAGCGGATGGTGGACTTCAGTGGTTTAATTACCGCGTGTATGAGCGCTTATTGAAAGTCACCGTAGCCTACCGTTATGCCGCTGTATTGTTGTTTATTGCCTTATTTGTCATGGTGGTTAGCCTACCGCTTATAGGTGCGGTAAGAGTAAGCTTCTTCCCCAGCATGCAGGGCGACACGGTTTCGGCCAATATGTCGCTTTACAGCGATGCCAGCTATGGACAGAACGAACGCAACTTAATGCTGCTAGAGAAAAATGCGCTTGAGGCAGACCGCCAATTAACCCAAGAAAATGGCGCAGATAAAAGTGGCATTAGCAGTTTGCAAGTAACGGCGAGTGGTGATCAAAGCGGCACAATCACCATTTCACTTGATGAAGACTCCTCTTATTCTCTTGATGAATTGTCGGCACGCTGGAATACGTTAACTGGCAATTTAGAAGGCGTAAAAAGTCTAAAAATACGCTCACGCCGAGAGATGGTCGACGGGTTTAACGTTGAAATTAAAAGCATTAACGACGATACCCTGACGGCGGCTAACGATGCCTTTATTGAAGTACTTAACAATATCGATGGTGTATATGCAGTTGAGAGTTCGCTAACACCCGGCGAAGCCATGATGCGCTTTGAACTTACCCCCGAAGGACGAGCGTTGGGGTTGAATACGCAAAGCCTATCGCAGCAACTGTTAAAAGCATTTGGTGGCGAAATTGTTCAGCGCTATTTGCGCGATAAAAACGAAGTAAAAGTGCGGGTGCGTTATCCTGAACAAGACAGAATGAATCCGTCTGATGTAATGAACACGCAAGTGCGTCTGGACGACGGCACCGTAGTACCGCTTTCTGTAGTGGCTAACGTTATTCAAGATGTACAAGAAAAACAGGTGGTACGTATAGACGGCCTACGCGCCCTAACGGTTAGCGCGTCGGTGGATAGCGATGTTATCACCTCAACCGAACTGGTGAATTACTTAAACAACGAGTTTGTTCCTCAGCTATCGCGTCAGTATCAGGACTTATCGCTTTATTTTGCCGGTGAGGCTGAGCAGCAAGCTGAAACGCAAAGCTCCATGCAGAGCGTGTTTATATTAGCCTTGTTGTCTATTTTTGCGTTGTTGGCGATTCCGCTTAAATCCTACGTACAGCCGCTTATTATTATGACCGCCATCCCCTTTGGTATAGTCGGAGCCATTATCGGCCACTGGTCGAATGGATTAATGATAAGTCTGCTCTCGCTGAACGGCATACTGGCGCTTAGCGGCGTAGTGGTTAACGACAGCTTGTTGTTGGTTTCACGATTCAACGCTTTGCGAGAAGAAGGTGTGCCGGTGGAAACGGCAGTTATTGAAGCTTGTACCAGTCGCTTGCGAGCTGTGTTGTTGACCTCAATTACCACCTTTGTAGGCTTATATCCCATATTGGGCGAAACGTCGGTACAAGCGCAGTTCTTAATTCCGGCAGCCGCGTCGCTGGGTTACGGTATATTGTTTGCCACCGTCATCACACTTTTATTAATACCCGCATTACTGTTAATTTATGACGATGTAAGCCGTCTAATGGCAAAGCATTTGGTTAAACCTTTAACGGAGAGTACGGCTAATGATCCGCGTGTTACTAGTGGAAGATGATATGGGCCTGGCGGGCAATATTATCGACTATTTAGAGCTTGAAGACATGGTATGTGACCACGCTGCAAACGGTGTAGCCGCGCTGTCTCTTATCCAAAAGCATCCGTTTGATGTTGTGGTGCTGGACATTAATTTACCGCGACTTGATGGCTTAAGCGTATGTGAGAGGGTGCGGGAAGACGGCAACGATACGCCTATTATTATGCTAACCGCCCGTGACCAGTTGGAAAACAAGCTAGAAGGGTTTCAAAAAGGCGCCGATGACTATTTAGTGAAACCGTTTGACATGCCCGAACTGGTTGCTCGGGTTTTTGCACTGGCGCACAGGCGTTCATCACAAGTGAAAAAGCTGCGCTTTGGCAACGTAAGTTTAGCAATGGGAAGCGACGTAGTAAGTGTTGAGAACGTGCCTATTAAGTTAAGCCCCACAGCATTTACGCTGCTAAAGGCATTGTTACAGCAACAAGGAAAAGTTATGCCACGGGAGCGTCTTCTCGATGCGGTTTGGGGAGAAGAAGCGCCAGAGAGCAATGCGCTTAAAGTGCATCTTCATAATTTGCGTAAATCACTGGTGCAAGCGAATGCCAGCATAGAGGTAAAAGCAGTAGCCGGCACAGGCTTTTGTGTGACGTTAAAACCAGAGCAGTCCAATTCAGTGCAAAGTACAAGCGCGGAACCAAAAAGTACAAATAAAGGAAACGATCAGTGGTAAATGGCCTTCGCATCAGCTTAAGACGCTACGTCTTGTGGTCGCTATTAAGTTTGGCCGCCGTAGTTATTGTGCTCTTTTCAATACAAAGCAGCGATAGCTTTTTCGATGGTATGGACGGCATGCTGAGAAATACCATGATACGGGCGGCAGAAAGCGCAAAGCTTGATGACAACAAGCATGCTCAAATTCTCGATTTACATGTTTTTGCGAACTACGAGAGTTTGCCTGACGAAGTGAAGCAGAGCTTTTCCAAAGAGAGCTTTATACCGTTTTCACTTATGAAAGATATCAACAAACCTGATTGGTTTTCCCGTCCTATTTCGGCTCACTTTGCCGTGTTAGTTCCGTTAGAAAATGGAGAATCGCGATACGTTACCCAAGTGTTTGTCGCGCCACCTTCTGACGGCAAAAAACACTTTAGAATAAACCATGTTATTTACAGCGCCATTGTGGGCGTAGTTGCACTGGTTTCGTTTTTTGTCGCCTTGCTTTTTCTTATGCGCAGCGTGTCTCGCCCCATAGAGTCATTGCAGAGGTGGGCGGCGTCTTTGGATGAACAAGAGCTCGATAAGCCTATCCCAGAGTTTCGTTATAAGGAACTTAACGCGCTAGCAGGGATGACACATGGCAGCTTGCAAAACGTGCGCAATACCCTAAATCGAGAACGAGAATTTGTTAACCACGCGAGTCACGAGCTTAGAACGCCGATTGCCGTTATTAGAAGTAGCGCGGCATTACTGCACAGAGTGATCGATAGTGAAAATACTAAAGGCAATAACGCGCTTGCGCGGGTGGATCATGCCTCAAAAACCATGGCAGATTTGACCGAAACTCTACTTTGGTTAGGAAGAAATGAAGAAGCAGCTTTACCCAAAGAAAAGGTTAACCTTAAAGCAATGGTTGAGGCTCTAAGCCAAGATTTAATGTATTTGCTGTCGGGAAAAGACGTGAGTGTGCAGCTGCAATTGAGCGATTGTGAGTTAACGCTGGCCAAAACGGCGAGCGAAATTGTGATAGGAAATGTGATTCGAAACGCTTATCAGCACACGCAGCAAGGAAGAGTCACAATAAGTCTTTCAGATGCAACGCTCACCGTGCTCAACGAAGAGGACGGCCTTGAAGAAGAGGCGCTTAACGAAAAAGGCCAAGCGACTTTATCTGCGCCGACTATCAGTGAATTAGATGGCGGATTTGGAATAGGGTTAAAACTCATTGATAAGCTTTGTGCGAAGCTTAAATGGGGTTATGCACATGAGAGGATAACAGCCCGAGGGTCACACGATGAACAAGGTGATGTTTCTCGTATGACAAGAGGGTATAGAGTGTTGCTTACAGTACGATAATAGGCGCATATAACTCATCAAAGTGTTTGCACGTTGTCACTCCTAATCCATTTACCGAAACGAGCCCAATAGAAAACGCCGATGCTAACATCGGCGTTTTCGTTTTTTAGCGTCCAGCTTTAAAACCTACACTACATCCATTCGCTGTTTCTACGCTTGCGTTTAGGAAGGTAAGTGAGCATTACACCAAGCAATATCCCCACGCCTGCCACTATGCCACCGCGAGTAAACCAGGTAACAAGCTCGTCTTTATTAGCGCTTTCAACCTTAGCCGTTAAACGAATAATTTGAGACGCTTGCTCGTCGTTTGTGGTGGTAAGTTTAGACACCTTTTGGCGAGCATCGTTAAGCTGCTGACGAAGTTTGGCATTTTCTGATTGTGCAGCTTGAAGTCCACTTTGGCTCTCAGCTAGCTTCTCACTTATGATTGGCAATTGCTCGGCTTGCGACATGGTATTAGACACAAACTTACTTTCAACCCAGCCTTTACGTCCTTCGTTGTCGGTAATTTGGGTAAATTCAGCATCATTGTCGCGGGAGAGCACAGTAATAGGTGTGCCCGCCTCAATTGAACCTAGAATGCGGTAGTTACGACCAGGTCCAGTATGCATAAAGATAAACAAGTCATCTCTTATGTAATGCGAAGAAGACGCTTCTAAATCAGCGGTATCTTGTAGCGAAAATGCTTGAAAAGAGCATGCAATAAGGGCTGCTGCTAACCACTTTCGAATCATATGAAGTCCAATTTTAGAATTTAAAACGTGAAGATGGTATTGGTTGACCGCGATAAAGGCAAGTTTGTTCCACTTTTGTCTAATTAAAGCATCTTGTTTCATGGCGCCAGCATTGCGAAAAGTAAGCGACAAAGGTAAGGTGTCAGCATCATAAGCTGTGCCTAGCGCAACCATGTCAGAAATAGAATTAAAATTTGTAACGGGTGACAACGCCCACCATGCGTTTACTCAACGTGTACTTCCTCTTTTCGAAAAAAACAGTATTCAGGTTAACTCTCATCGTGAAATGCGCCTTGAAAACGACTATTACGATACCGATAAGCTCGATTTTCAAAACAATAAAATGGGCTTTCGTGTTCGAGGTAACAATGGTGAATACGAACAGACGCTAAAGACTAACGGCGTGGTCAGCGGTGGTCTGCACAAACGCATGGAATACAATGTGAGCCTTGATAATTCAAGGCCCGACCTCACGCTATTTGAAGCCAGCGCTTGGCCCCAAGATTGGGACGTGGCGGCAAAAAACACGCGTCTATCTAAACAGTTTAGCACTCACTTTACTCGCAATGCCTATGTGGTTAGTGTGGGTGAAAGTGTGGTTGAGATTGTGCTGGACTGTGGTGAAGCAAGTACAGAAAAAGCCAGTTCCCCAATCAACGAAATAGAGCTTGAGTTGATGTCAGGTGATATCAACAGTTTGTTTACGTTAGCTGTGCTAATAAACGACAACATGCCGGTACGCCTTAGTGATGTATCAAAAGCGGCGCAGGGATATCAATTACTTCACGGTTTTAACGCTAAAGTTCGACACCTGCCAGATTTCCTTGCGCTTGAAGACACAACCACCACGGAAGAAGCATTTAGCCACGCGGTTCAAACTGCATTGGCGCATTGGCAGCACCACGAGCATGTGTTTTGCGAAAGTGGTTCAATAAAAATGCTCGCGGAAGTCGCCAAGAGTGTACGCTTGTTACTTCAAAGTGTATCGCTTTACTTGCCGGTTCTGCAGTGCCCTGAGCTACTAGCCCTGCATAAAAAACTGGTCACCCATGCGCAAAAGTGGGGTTGGCAAGACGACTTACAAAGTTTGCGTTACTTGCTCTCTAAAAAGAGCATGTTTAACAAAACTCTCAGCAAACATCCTGCAGTAGTAAGCTATTTGCAAGGACGACAAACAGGTTTAATGCAGGCTCATGAGCCCGAAAAGCTGTTTTTCGACAACGATGCCACAGACATTAAGCTACACGCCATAAGTCTTATTCAGAATAAGCCGTGGCAAAAAGTCGCAACGGGTTTTGATCATCCCGTGCTTGATCATGCAAAAGGCTGGCTGTCGCAAGGTTGGCAAACTGTACAGCAAAGTATGCCGCTAAATAAAACCATGGGGCCTGCCAATTACAGCGCTGTAGAAGTAATGCTTAGGCAGACATTATGGAGTGGATTTCTGCTCGGTGACTTGTTTGTAGAAGAGCGGGGTAATTTTCGCGCACCGTGGTTAGATTTGCTCACTGGTATTGATGAGCTGAATGCGCTGCTTATGTTAAAGCAGTCGATAGACGACGCCGAAGTAGACTCCCATGACGAAGTGCGTAAATGGACAGCAGAGAAACTCAGCACGCTTATTCGAATTATGGAACGAACTCGCACAGTGGCTATGCAACGTGACGTTTACTGGTAATTGTTTTCTATGCATATGTGGTTACTGTAAACATGCACGGTAAAGGCAACTCGAATCTCAAGGATGGAGGGCGCTGATGACCTCAGCCATAAATGACTATTTCCTTTACGCACTGCTTGGCATTTATGCCATTGGCTTTGTGCGTCTGTTCGTTCAAAAAGTCAATTTACGCAGTGGACGCTGGCTAACGGCAGCGTTTTTGTGCTGGCCTGTATTTATGCTGGATGAGTGGCTCCGTATGGCAAATGCCACAGGGCTGGCTAGTATCTACGGGTTATCAGAAGTATTTGCTGTTATCGCGATTACGTGTTGTTACCGCGCAATAAAACCCATGCTGTTAGCTTATCCTACGGCAAGAAAGCGACTGTGGTGGCCGGTAGTAGTGACCGGCGTTTTTCAGTGCGCCATTCTCCTGATACCCGTAGACGATAAGCAGCAATGGCTCTCATCGTCTCCTCATGGTCAGCCTCTGCTATTGTGGCCTGCCTATATTGCATCACTGTTAACGGGGTTTAGCGTGTTGCTCATAGGTATTCTTATTACCGAGCATATTCAAATGTACCATAGGCACTTACCAGAGCAGGCGGTGGATATAAAAAACCTGAAAATGCCTAGGCTTGCCGGAGTAATGGGAAGCTTGGTTGGCGTTGCGTTTATGAGTATTCTACTTGTGACGGCCGCAACATTCGGCTTCTTCCCTGTTCCTTTTTGGGAAGGGTTTCATCATCTGATGATTGGAACGGCAATTCTAATTGTACTGTTTTCACTAACCTTTATACGACGGACGTCCCCGTCGCCACTCGATTACGAACGCTTAGATGAAGGCAAGGCAACGCCTTATGAAATTAGCAGTATTATTTCTAAAGCAGAACGCTACACCATAGAATCAAAGGCGTACAAGGTTCGCTTCCTTACCCTCAGTGAGTTTTGTAAAGGGGCAGATATCGACCCCACCTCGCTCGCATTGGCCTTGCAACTTACTGAAAAGAAAAACTTTAGACGTTTCATTTTCCACTACCGCTTAGAGTACGCCAAGAATGTACTGCTGCGCAGCGACGCTAAACTTGAAGCCGTGGCAAAACGCATGGGGATAAATTCAGAAAAGTTTTTGAGTGAATATTTCGTTAAACACCTAAACTCCACGCCGCTAAGATAACAAGAGTATTATGCTAGGCGTTGAGTTCGCGTTAGCCACCAAATGCATTTATCAATATTTGATGGGTGAAGGTTTTACGTAAATAAAAGCCGCGAGGACGGGTTTTAATACGCTGACCTTCAGGCCCCAACGCGTCAGTGAGCACTTTCCCGTTTGCCGCCTTAGGACGAATGTGTAAGGCCTCGCCTTGACGAGAGGTGATCGACTCAACCTGTCCAGTTGCAATTTGCTCGACCAGTTCCTCCCAATCGTGTCTCAATACCGCATCTTCGTGTTCATTCGGTCGCCAGTAGAAGCCTGTTGCTACCCGCCTATGGGCCAGCGGAATAGCTCTGTCACCTTCAATTGGTAGCCATAATACCTGCTGCAGTTTGTTTCGCACGTTAGACGTTTCCCATGTAATGCCGGGCGTCATCAAAAGCGGGGCAAAACAGACGTAGGTGGTTTCTAAAGGCGAAAAATGGGCGTCGATGGGAATGGTTTTAAGTTCGATGCCAAGTTCAGGAAAGTCCTGCTGAGGCTTCGAACCTGCACTCGCGCCCAGCCACTTCTCTATCAGCATGCCTGGCCACCCCTTGTGACGTTGTAAATTGGCCGGTATGGCTACATTTGCCATGTCCGCAAGCTCTCCAAGCGTCAAGCCCGCTATCGCATGACAACGAGCTAAAAGGCTATCTGGAGATGACGGGGGAGACGCTGGTGGCTGCATAAATATGGTTAATTTCCTGTTTGAAAAGCGGGTACGAATATTAAGACTATGATTGGAGCATAGTTTGTGGAAGAATGAAAACATATAACAGTATAGTGTGCCCGGGAGTCTATGTGATAGATGCCGATGGATTCCGTGCGAATGTGGGCATAGTGATTTGCAACAAAATGGGTCAAGTATTTTGGGCAAGACGTTATGGTCAACATTCATGGCAGTTCCCTCAAGGCGGAATTGATGAAGGGGAATCTGCTGAACAAGCTATGTACCGCGAGCTTCACGAAGAAGTAGGGCTGACACCGAAAGATGTCACTATTTTAAGTGTTACCCGTAACTGGCTTAGATATAAGCTGCCTAAGCGATTAATTCGACAAGGCAGTAACCCTGTTTGTATAGGGCAAAAACAAAAATGGTTCTTGTTGCAGCTCGATTGTAACGAGCGAGACGTTAATGTACTTAAAACAGGTCATCCTGAATTTGATGACTGGAGGTGGGTAAGTTACTGGTATCCAATAAGAAACGTTGTATCGTTTAAGCGCGATGTATACAGACGAGTAATGAAAGAGTTCTCGCCTGTAGTTATGTCTGCGCAGCATCGGCCTCAACAGCGCCAAAACGCAGCGCCACATAAACGTGGCAAGAAACGCAGGCGTGGATAAGCGTATGCGAAGTTCAGGTACGCAAGAAAGAGGTGTGCAATATTGCGGTGTGCGGAGTAAGCAGCGAGTAAACTGCGAGTAAAAAAGGAAAAACCGGTGAGCCCTCAGAGCCAGCAAGGAACAATGTTAACCACGTTAAAGCGTATCGTGCAGGAAATGAATCAAATTCCTGCTCTCGATACGGCGTTGTTTAGGCTAGCCTCGCGGGTTAAACAGACCCTAGATGTCGATTCATGCTCTATTTACCTTGCCGATTACGACACCCAAGAATTTATCCTTAAAGCCACTGACGGACTACATCCCGATGCAGTCGAGCAGGTACGCATTGGCTTCTCAGAAGGGCTTATCGGGCTGGTAGGTCAGCGGGAAGAGCCTCTTAATATCGTTAATGCTCATAGCCATCCTCGATTCAAACATTACCCCGAAGTTCAGGAAGAAAACTATAACGCCTTTTTAGGTACGCCTATTATCAACCAACGGCGTGTGCTTGGTGTTATTACCCTTCAGCAATCACAAATGCGCCGCTTCAGTGAAGACGAAGAAGCATTTTTAGTCACCCTTGCTGCGCAGCTCGCGTTAGAAATAACCAATGCTGATATTCGCGGGGCTTTGACGCTGTCAAATTCGAACGACAATACTGCGCGGCAAAAAAATGTGCGTGGTATTGCGGGTTCTCCAGGCCTTGCTATTGGCAAGGGAGTGTCTCCAGACAAATCTATTAACCTTAAAAACTGGGTCGTAAAGCGCACGCAATCTCCTCAAGATCAAATTCAACTCTATCGCAAAGGGGTTGAAGTTACGCGAGGTCATGTCGATGCGTTATCGAAGCGGTTAGATGACGGCATTCCCGACGATGTTAAATCCATTTTTCAGCTGTATCATCATCTGCTAGATGCCAACAGCCTTGGGCGGGAAGTAGAAGAAAAAATTCGCCAAGGTTGGGATGCGGCGTCTTCATTGAAAATGGTTGTAGAAAGCTATGCCGCGCGCTTTCAGGCAATGGACGACCCTTACATGCAAGAGCGTGCCATTGATATTGTCGATTTATCCGACCGTATTCTTGCCAACATTTTGTATGAAGCGAATGGCAAAAAGGTTACTGAAAAAACGATAACCGAAGCCAGTATTCTCGTAGCTGATGAAGTCTCAGCGCCTATGCTTGCCGAATTTCCAAGAGGTAAGCTAAAAGGCATTATTTCTATTCGCGGTTCAAATAACTCTCACGCGGCAATATTGGCTAGAGCCATGGGCGTGCCTGCAGTGATGGGCTGTCAAAACGTCACGCCAGCACTACTCGAAGACAAAGAGATTTTGCTTGATGGGTATTCAGGCGAGGTCATTGTATCGCCTGAACGTAACATCAAGTCTGAATTTATACAGCTCATTGAAGAAGAGTCGGCCATCGCAGAGAAAATTGACGCCGAGGCTGATAAACCTTGCGAAAGTGTTGATGGCTGTAGAATGTCTCTTTATATCAACGCTGGCCTTTCAGCTGAAGTCGAACTAAACGCTGAACAAATTGGCGCGGGTGTAGGGCTTTATCGCACCGAGATCCCCTTTATGTTACGCGAGCGTTTTCCTTCAGAACAAGAGCAAGTAAAGCTGTACCGCCAAGTGCTAGAGGCCGCGCCTTCATTGCCTATCACTATGCGTACTCTCGACGTAGGAGGCGATAAGCCACTACCGTACTTCCCAATTAATGAAGAAAACCCATTTTTGGGGTGGCGAGGCATCCGCCTAACCCTTGACCATCCAGAAATTTTCTTGGTTCAGGTTCGCGCCATGCTGCGTGCAAGTGTAGGCCTAAGCAATTTGCAAATTATGCTGCCTATGATCTCCACCGTATCTGAAGTGCAGGAGTCTAAGCGACTAATTAATCAGGCATATTATGAAATTTGTGATGAGATTGCAGAGTCAGGACAAACGTTAACCAAGCCTAAGTTAGGTATTATGCTAGAGGTACCGTCGGTACTTTATCAGCTACCTCAATTAGCAAAGCACGTGGATTTCTTTTCGGTAGGCAGTAACGACCTGACCCAATATCTGCTCGCGGTGGATAGAAACAATACGCGGGTGGCAGGGCTCTACAATAGCTATCATCCTGCGGTATTAGGGGCGCTTTACGACGTGGTTCAAAAAGCCAATCAAAATCAAGTGCCCGTGACTATCTGTGGTGAAATTGCAGGTGAGCCAGCTGGAGCATTACTGCTAATGGGAATGGGTTATCGCCGCCTAAGTATGAACGGCTTTAACTTAAGAAAAATAAACTGGCTTATTAGAAAAGTCACGCTGGATGAATGTAAGCAATTACTGTCATTGGCGCTCACCTCTGTTAGCCAAGAAGAAGTCTTTGTGCACTTGAATCAATATCTTGAAACCAAGGGCCTGGGAGGCCTTATCCGAGCAGGTGCTTAAGGAATGGATCCATTAGTTGTAATAGTTCTCAGCTGCCTTATTTTAGGTTCTGTGGTAGGTGTTTTGGCGGGTATGCTGGGCATTGGCGGTGGGCTTATCATCGTTCCTGTGTTGTCGTATTTGCTTATACATTTCATGGGAATGACCACTGAAACCGTAATGCCAGTCGCTATCGCTACCTCATTATCTACCATCATCTTCACAGGAATGTCGTCGGCCTTCGCGCATTACAAGCTGGGTAATATTCAAAGGCATGTTGTGCTTTACACAGGCTTAGGTATTGCTTTTGGCGCATTTGCCGGAGCACAGATAGCAAGCCATATTTCGGGTGAACTGCTTAAAGATGTGTTTGCGGTGCTGGTTATTTTGATTGCGATGCAGATGATATTTGGTAAGCAAAAAGCCTCAGAAAATGACGCATCAAAAGGTACGCTTGCGACTGTTGGTGGTGGAGCTGGCTTACTAAGTGCACTTATGGGGATTGGTGGCGGTGCATTATTGGTACCTGCGCTGGTATGGTTTCGTGTTAATGTACGGGCGGCAATTGGCTGTGCAGCCTTTTGCGGACTCATTATTGCCGTTTTTGGTACCACGAGTTTTATCGTGGCCGGTTACAATGCGATAGATGTACCAGAACATAGTTTAGGTTATGTGTATTTACCTGCAACAGCTGGTATTGTTGCCACCTCTATGTTTACAGCAAACATAGGTGCAAAGCTTGGGCAGCGAGTAAATGTTCGTGTATTAAAAGCGATGTTGGCGTGCTTACTCGTGTTGGTGAGCATTAGAATGATTTTAGGAATTGAATAAAGTAATGGAACAGAGCAGTTATCTGGTATTTCCCAGTATCGACCCCGTTATCTTCAGTGTCGGTCCGTTAAGTGTCCGCTGGTACGGCCTTATGTATTTGGTGGGCTTTATCGCCGCTTACCTATTGGCACAAAAGCGACTTTCACAAACCAACTGGAGCCGTGAGCAATTAAGCGACCTGCTTTTCTGGAGCTTCGTTGGCGTAATATTAGGCGGTCGAATAGGCTATGTGCTTTTCTACCAGTTTGGTATGTTTCTCGACGATCCCTTGTACTTATTCAAAATTTGGGCTGGTGGAATGTCCTTCCACGGCGGGCTTTTAGGGGTACTAACAGCCTTGTTCTGGCGCGCCAAGTGTATGAACACGACCTTCCTTCGACTAGGGGACTTTGTTGCCCCGTTAGTACCCATTGGCTTAGGTGCCGGCAGAATTGGCAACTTTCTGAATGCCGAGCTTTGGGGACGCACCACGGACGTACCTTGGGCGGTCATTTTCCCCAACGCGGGTAATATTCCCCGTCACCCATCACAGCTTTACGAGTTTGCGCTTGAAGGCGTACTACTCTTTATTATCCTATGGCTATATTCTGCCAAAAAGCGTCCAGTAGGGGCGGTCAGCGGCTTGTTCTTACTTGGTTACGGCACCTTCCGATTTATCGTTGAATACTTCAGAGAACCCGACGCACATATTGGCTTATATCAAATGGGACTAAGCCAAGGGCAACTTCTTTGTTTACCTATGATAGCTTTAGGAATAGGATTAATAGTCCGTGCTTACATGCGCGGGAAAGACCATGTTGAACAGCAAAAAATATAAGAATAACGATGAAAGAATATCTCGCTCTAATGCGCCATGTACGTGATACGGGTGTGAAAAAGGAAGATCGAACTGGTACAGGTACGTTAAGTGTATTCGGCTATCAGATGCGTTTTAATCTACAGGAAGGTTTCCCCTTGGTGACAACAAAGAAGTGTCACCTTAAATCCATTATTCACGAACTACTTTGGTTTCTTAAAGGCGAAACAAACATCGCTTATTTAAAAGAGCACGGTGTGAGTATTTGGGACGAGTGGGCTACCGAAGAGGGCGAGCTTGGTCCGGTTTATGGACACCAGTGGCGCAGTTGGGATCGCGGTGATGGCACATCGGTAGACCAGATTGCCGAAGTGGTTGAGCAAATCAAAAACAATCCAGATTCTCGTCGACTTATCGTTAGCGGCTGGAACCCTGCGGTACTCCCTGATACCAATTATTCTCCTAAAGAAAATGCAGCGATGGGCAAGCAAGCACTGCCACCTTGCCATACACTTTTCCAATTTTACGTATTAGACGGTAAGCTTAGCTGCCAGCTTTACCAGCGAAGCGGCGATATTTTCTTGGGCGTTCCTTTCAATATCGCAAGTTATGCTTTACTGACCATGATGATGGCACAAGTGTGTGATTTAGAGCCCGGCGATTTTATTCATACGCTAGGCGATGCGCATTTGTATTCAAACCATCTTGAACAGGTAGAGTTGCAGCTAAGTCGTGAGCCTTTCGAGCGCCCAACTATGGAAATTAATCCTGAGGTGAAAGATATCTTCGGATTTTCCTTCGACGACTTTACGCTTAAAAATTACCAGTCACACCCACACATTAAAGCCCCTGTTGCCATATAAGGAGTTGCCATGAGTACTCCTATATTAATATGCGACGACTCAGGTTTCGCAAGGCGCCAGATGGCGCGCAGTTTACCTGATGGGTGGGACGTGGATATTTCGTTTGCCGAGAATGGTGAGCAAGCCCTCGCGCTTGTTCGCGAAGGCAAAGGCGATGTGGTGTTTCTCGACTTAAACATGCCGGTAATGGACGGTTATCAAACCATGGAAGCCATTCGCCAACAGGATCTTCCTTGCTTGGTAATTGTCGTTTCCGGTGATGTACAAGCGCAAGCGCGAGAAAAAATGCTCGCTCTTGGTGCCCTGGATTTCATAAGAAAGCCAATTGATAACGAAAAACTCAGCCACATCCTAGCCTCTTACGGGATTTACAGTGGCGAGACGCATTCTTCTGGTGCGAGCTTACAAAAAGCGCAAGACGATAGCGACTCAAATGCCGTTTTAGCCAAGCGCCAGATGAGTAAAGAAGATCAATTAGACGCATGTCGTGAAATGGTCAATATTGCCATGGGACGTGCGGGTGAGAATCTTGCTCAACTACTTGGTGAATTTATTGATTTGCCCATACCAAACGTCAACTTAATTGAAAGCAACGAACTGTCTATGGCGGTTGCGGAAATTAATCGTAACGACAGCGTGTCGGCAGTTTCAAAAGGCTTTATTAGTGAAGGTATAAGCGGCGAAGCACTGGTCATTTTTAACGACACAAACTCTCAAAACATCGTCGAACTATTAAAATATCCGCCTTCGGCTTCCTCAGACAAACTAGCGCTCGAAGCACTAATGGATGTTTCCAATATTCTTATCGGTGCCTGTTTAAACGGTTTATCAGAGCAGTTAAATGTCGCCTTTAGCCACACGCATCCGGTGTTACTGGGGCAGCACCAAGGACTATCAACGCTTTTAAGTGATAACGTGCAGCGTTGGGGCAAGCTTATGGCTATCGAAATAGGTTATGCCATTAAAGCCAGAGATATTTCCTTTGACCTGCTGTTGCTATTTCCTGGTGACGCCATGAACCATATCTATTCTCGGCTGCTCGATGATGACGCTGTGACACAAGACAAGGAAAGTCTATGAATGCATCAACAGACGCACTTTCCACCGGTGCTTTAGTTAATTCTTCTCAAGTACCCGCAGAGCTTCTCGATTCCATTGAAGTGGGCATTGCAGTGCTAGACCGCAACTTCAAGGTTCAAGTGTGGAACAAGTTTCTTGAAAACCACGGTGCAAAGAAAGCGGAAGCAATCATTGGAGACAGTCTTTTTTCTCATTTCCCGGAAATAGAAGAAAAATGGCTGAGAACCAAAGTTGACCCTGTGTTCAATTTGAAGAGCCCTGTGTTTATTATTTGGGAGCAGCGCCCGTACTTATTTAAGTTTGGTTGTAATCGCCCTGTAACCAGCGCTGCAGAGTTCATGTACCAAAATGTGACCATGTTCCCTATTGTTGATAAGCGCGGCAACGTAGAGCGGTTTTGTATGCTTGTTTACGATGTCACTGAGCAGGCGCTCGGTAAGCGTGGAATGGAGCATCTTAACGAAGAGTTGAAAACTGCGAGCCGCGTGGACGGTCTAACTGGGCTATATAATCGTCGCTACTGGCAGGAACGCTTTGATGAGATGCACAAACTTTGTGTGCGTAGAGAAAAGCCAAGTACTGCGCTTATGCTCGATATCGACCATTTCAAACGCATTAACGATACTTATGGTCATCAGGCTGGGGATAAGGTGATTAAGATGTTAGCAGCGCTGATTAAGCGCTGTGTGCGGGAAACCGACCTTGCAGGGCGCTACGGCGGCGAGGAATTTGCCATTATTCTGAATGACTCTTCGGTTGAAGATGCCAAGATAGTGGCTGAACGTATCCGACAATTAGCACAGCGTTTAGTGGTAGAACACGAAGGAGAGTCGATAAGTTTCACTGTTAGTTTAGGCCTTGCACAATTCACTCCTGACTTTAAAGGAGCGTTGGCATGGCTTGAGTGTGCCGATCAGGCGCTTTATGAAGCAAAAGAAAACGGCCGAAATCAATATCGCATTTATGCAGCGCCTGGCGCATTATAGTGCTAGGCGTAGGGTGTTTTTGAGCTCTTGAAAGGTGACAGGCTTCACTAAGTGGTATCGAATACCTGCCTGCAGCGACGCTTCTTTATCGCTTCTGTGGGCATTGGCCGTCAGGGCAATGATTGGAAGGTCAGGGTGACCTTCTTTCATTATTTTAGCGACTTCCAAACCATTCATATCTGGTAAGTTGATATCCAACAGCACACAGTCAAACGCATTTTCACTCACTCTAATAATAGCGTCGTCACCGGTGTAACTCACGGTAACTTCGTGGCCCATACATTGAAGCATATACTCTACCATTTCTGCATTAATGGGCTCGTCTTCTACCAGTAACACGTTGGCCTTTTTCATTGTTTCAACAACTCTTGCGTTACTTGCTGTAAGGTGATGGAGCGCATCTACAAAGCGGTTTCTATCGATGGGTTTAACAAAACTTTGATAGATGGGCAGTTCACTGTTTGCAATAATGTTGGCAATATCTGGGGTTGCTGACAACACAATAACGGGCGGTACCCGTTCACCAAAAATCGCCTTAAGCGTCCTCACTAGTTCAAGACCATTCATGCCCGGCATATACAAATCTGCAATAATGCCTGAAAACTGAAGTATTTCTTCGTGCAGGTTGAGCAAATTCGCACCAGATGAAAACGTGCGTGCACTAAAGCCCTCTTTGGTAATAATTGATTGTAAATGCAGCCTAGATATCTCTAAATCGTCAACCACGGCGAAGGTCGCATTAGACGGTGCTGAATTTGTAGCGGGAAGGTCTTCAATAGGTTTCAGAGGCAGTAAAATTTTAAACTCTGTACCAACTCCAATTGTACTGGTTACCTGAAGTGCCCCGCCCAGCTTATCAACGCTGCGTTTAGCTACAGACAAGCCAATTCCTGCACCCGGGAAGCGTTGGCCAGTTGAGTGTTCGCCGCGATAGAAGCGTTCAAACATGCGTTTTTGCGTCGTCTCATCAATTCCTATTCCAGTATCACTAATTATAATAACGAGAAAAATCCCTTGGTTTTTCACCAAGGTTGTAACGGTGACGTCGATAAGTCCATTAGCTGTAAATTTAACGGCGTTATCAAGAATGTTAACTACCACTTTAGAAAGGGCGACAGGATCCGTTTCTGCGTGATGGGGAACACTGTGACTACAGTGCATATTAAATTCGATTTTTTTGTCTTTTACGCGTACAGAAAACGGCGAGATACATTCGTCGAGCAAGCTGATTAGGTCGACATCTGAAAAGTGCAGGTCGTCTTCAGTGTTATTGGTTAATACATCGGTAAGGTTGTTGGTAAGATTAAGAAGTCGATAGCTAGATTGTTCAGCCTGCTGAATTAGTCTGGTACGCTGCTCTTCCATGTTAGGAATAAGTTCAAGAGCACTGATAATTGCACTTATTGGCGCTCTGAATTCATGGCTAATCAGCTGCAAAAACTCTTTGTTTTGCAAATCTCTATCGTCGTCCACAATGGCAAGTCTCAACTTCGATTTACCAAACTTTTTAGGCGACTTGTTTGCGTTACTTTTATAAAAAAGCCATGCAATAAAATACCAAAGTACAATAACGACTGCGCCCAAAATAGTAGTGAGAAGCATCTTATTGCGCAACGCCTGAATACGCAGTAACAACGCGCTTTCTTCCGCCTGCATGGCTTTGACCATAGGCAGCAGGCTAAATTGCTGTTGAATACGTTGAGTTGCGTCGGCTATCGGCAACTCAATAAGAGTATGAAGTAAATCTAGTGTGGTTTGCGCGACCTGCCGTGCAGACGCGCTAGTCAATCCTTCGTTTGCTTTTGCAAAGTCTCTTTCGGATAAGACTGTGGGCGAGATAGCTTGGCCTGCACTACTGCGAAGGTATTCAGATATACCTTGAACGGTGATCTGTAGCTCGCGCTTTAGAATAGTGTAATTCGCGGGTTCAGAAAACGCGCTGCTCTCCATCCGAAACGTAAATTGATTGATACTAGACTCAGTGGCAAGAATATTGTCCTCTAAATAACTCTGCTGCTTTAAGACTGCTATGAGTGCTTGTTGCTTGCTCATCAGCGCGATTAAAACCGCAATGACAATCATAGCGATCAACAGTGCTGTAACACTCACTTTTGAAAAAGTGAATGTCCGCGAAATTGATGATGATTTGCGCTGCGACTGGCCAGCCTGGTTTGAGCTCACGTTCATCCTTGCAAGTAATATGCGGTAGAGATACCTACCTTAAATGTAGGCAACTAACGCTAACTTGCAAGGAAGTAGAAAAAAATCACGGTGACTCAACGCGCTTTATGTGGTGCCTAATTGAATACAAAAAGCAAAGGCTGGGAATTACCATGACTGCTGTGAGAATAAAGAACAAGCTCCAATTGCCTTCAAGACTATCTACAATAAAGCCGCTGCTAGAAGCGACCAAGGTTCTGCCCGCAACACTCAGGGAGGCCATGAGTGCGTATTGGGTTGCACTAAACGCCCGATTACACAATAGTGAGATAAACGCGACCATAGCAACGGTGCTCCAAGCCCCTGTAAAGCCATCGACAATAACGGTTATGGCTAAAAGAGATGTGGAAGGGCCTGTTTGCGCGATCAGTGCAAATAGTAAGTTAGACGCGGCCATGGCCACACCCGCAATCATTAATCCGCGGTAAATACCGTAGCGAATGTTAACCAATCCACCTAACAGTGAAAACACAATGGTTACCCACCAGTTGAGCAATTTTGAGTAAGTAGCGATATCGCTATTAGAAAAGCCAATTTCTTTATAAAACACGATACTCATGCGGCCTAGAAAGGCTTCACCGATTTTAAATAGAAAAATAAACAGTAAAAACGACGCCGCTAATTTAACGCCGTTTCGATTGAAAAATTCGGCGAATGGCGTGACCAGAGTAGTTTGTATCCAGTGAAAAACGGGAGACTGCTTTGTATCTTTGGCTGTTATCTTTTCAAGCAAGGCTTCGCGGTCAATTTGTGGCTCGTTCGCTAAACACGTGGCGCACATTAATAAAGCCATGAGAGCACCGAGTAAAAGATAAATGTTTGGCCAAGTCCAAGATGTCATGTCAGCCAAGAAGAACGGGATAGCACCAAGCCCGCCATAACCTGTCCACCAGCCGGCGGTGGCGACTGAAGACGCAGCTGACATGCCGTCTTTGTCGTCTTGGGCAATACAGTCAATGCGAAAACCATCAATGGCGATATCTTGCGTGGCTGAGGCAATAGCAATAAGCAAACCGATTAATGCAACATAAAACAAATCTTGGTCTGCAGTGAGTTGAGACATCACTAAGCACAGCAAAACTACACAGCCTTGCATAGCGAAAATCCAACCTCGTCGTTGACCTAGTAGTGGGGGCTTGATTTTGTCAACAAGCGGAGACCAGAGAAAATTAAAAGAGTATGTCGCGAAAATAATGCCGAATAAGCCGATGGCCGAGCGAGACAAACCTTCATCTTTGAGCCAAGCAGATAACACTGAACCAATCATGATCCAAGGGAAGCCACTGGAAATGCCGAAAAGAAATATACTGAGGTATCGTTTGTCGTTAAACGTTTTTAAAGCGTTGAGCAAAACTGCGGCCTTAGGCAAGAATATAAAAGCATATTGAGCCATGAACCACAGTGAGAAGCAATAACGCGTTGAAGTGAAAGTTTTACTATGGACGAATGCCGACGCAGTCGAGTGGGCAATGACCCAAACCTTCAAGGAAATTCACGCAGTTATTTAGTTCATCTACAAGAAACTGGTCGTTAATTAGCTTGTCTTCATTCCAATAATGTACTTGATGAAGTAAATGCCAAAAAACCCGTTCTTTTTGTGTATAGGGCTGCGTTAAGGTGTAATCAATTTGCCCCCATTCTTCCATACTATCCCAAAAGAATAGCTCGATCTCCTCGATAGGAAGCTCTCCTTGCCAAAATGCTCTCAAATAGAAACACAGCTGCTTTGCTTTGTTATCTACGAAATCTTGAACACTCACAAGTAACTCAACCGTTTATGTTTGCTAAAAGTATTATAGTTCATAACAATCTTACTGCTTAGGACAGAGGCTTGCTATTTACACCATTAAATTTAGGTAATTGTTTTGGATACTAATTTAGCGTAATCGGTAAATTATCGAATTACCAGCCTAGGTGGCGAGTCCAACCAATAGTACTATTAGCAACTATTTGAATATGAGGGGGTTTCTGAAACTCCTTTATACTAAAGGCTAATAAATTACTGGGAATAATTATTTGCCGATAGTGCATTTTTAGTGCGTTTTTTGCGCTAATCTTTCGCTTTTGCGTGGTACTGTTTGCCCAATCGTTAAATCCACTTAGTGACAGATCCAATATTGGAAAGCTGGACTGCGCTATATTATCTATAACTAATGTATTCGTTGATTCTTCTGGCCAAAAAGGTGAAATGGCAACGAAGGTGTCTGGATGAAGTTGAGGCTGTTGCTCTACAACGGACAAGTAAGTTGTGGCCAGCATGCCTTGTGCAATGACCATACGGTAACCTGAATTGTCTTGTAAATAATTATTCAATGCATTGAGTTGTAAACCTAGCGCTGAAGTTGCTGATTCAAAATTGAGATACTGCGTAAGTTGATTACTTCTGGGGTGGATATTTTGGGCTGACATAGACGTAGTTTCAGAGTCTGACATGTCGGTGTTTGTAGATTCAACAGGTAGGTTCTGCTGGGAAGTGACATTGACCGGCAAATTAAACGGACTTATCACTACATTCCAGCCTTTTTCAGCAAGCATGTTGGCAAGGCTATTTCCCTGCGCGAGCGTAAGGCTAGAGGGAAAAGGCTCTGTGAGTATGATAGCCACACCCAAAGGTAATGGTGTTTGCGCTTCAATTTCAATAATTGGGGATTCAACTTCCCCAATCATCAAAGGTTTCACTTCTCCAGGCAGATAGGCGTGACTAACATCTGTGAAAAAGTCACAGTGAGCTGTCATAGGCAATAGCGAAACAATAACAGCAAATGTTAAAAGGAGAGCGTGCCTTTTCATAAAATGTGGTTTGCCTTTACCTTAATCTGGATCTATTCAGCTTGGACAGCATCAAATTAATTCGTACATCAAGCGTTATACGAAGGTTATCGGCAGGGTGCGTTAAAACTAAAATGGAGTCTATTGATAAAATTGAGTAGCGTTAAAACGCTATTCAATACTTTCTGAAAGCGGCTTTGGGCGAAACGGACTAAAAGGGATGGCGACATTAAAGTGCAGCCAATGGCCAAGTGTCGGGTGCGTAAAACTCAAGCTTTCAGCATGAAGTTGTAAGCGAGGTGCCATAGACAATGCTTCTTCGTGGGCATAGAGTCTATCACCCAAAATAGGGTGACCCAAAGCAAGCATATGCACGCGCAGTTGGTGAGAGCGACCGGTAATGGGATAAAGGGCAACAAGAGAGTGAGGATGCCCTTTTTCATCCAGTGTGCGCTTAATGACGTCAAAGTGTGTTACGGCTTTTTTACCGCGCTCAAAGTCTACCATTTGCTTTGGCCTGTTTGGCCAGTCGCAAATTAGGGGAAGGTTAACTTCTCCGCTGTCTTGTTCTACATGTCCATGAACTCGGGCGAAGTAGCGCTTTTTAGTTTGACGTAACTCAAACTGTTTCGAGATATGGCGATGGCTATCTTTATTAAGCGCCAGCACCAAAATACCCGAAGTCGCCATGTCTAAGCGATGCACTACTGTGGCGGTGGGGTACACACGGTTCACCCGGCTAATCAGTGAGTCGCGGTGCTCTAATGCTTTGCCCGGAACGCTCAATAGCCCGCTAGGTTTATGCGCAACCACCATGTCCTCATCTTGATACAAAATATCAAGATAAGGTGTCATCGGTGGGTTATAAACAAAACTTGGGTTCGCCATTATGTACTCGTTACTTCACAGTCGCTTTTGAATGTTTAACCTTTCGAGGTTACGGGTTATTTACCACAATACGAATGGCGTCCAGCTGAACATCTGCATCCTGAATAACTTTATCAAGGGCGTTCATTTGCGTTTCAATAAACTCAATTTCGCTGTCACGTACTGCTGGATTACGCTTTTGAAGATCGCGCAAGCGCTGTATTTCTTCGTTAAGCGTGCTGTGCATGCTGTTAAGTGCGTCGTGTTGCTTTTGGTTAGCTTGCTGATGGGCAAGCTTACGCGCCTTTTCAATGGCAAGCTCAAGCGGCTGTTGCAAGGCTTTTAGAAGCTGAGCCGAGATCTTACGTCCAATTTTACGCTTAACGTCGAAGCTTAATTCAGACGGGTTTCCTTGCGCATCTAAACACACTCGCACGGGCGTTTGAGGTAAGAAGCGGCCCAACTGAAGCGCTTTAGGCGCTTGCGCCTGCAGCACAAACAACGCCTCAACCCAATAAGCGCCTTTTGGCAAAGACGGCTCGGCAATGAAGCCCATGCTGCTCTTTCCGTGTACGTCGGTGAGTACTACGTCCATGGCGGTATGCACAAGTGGATGATCCCAACTTAAAAACTGCACGTTTTCTAGCGTGGTGGCAACACGGCGCTTGTAAGTAACCGTCATGCCTTCTGGGTCAAGACCTGGAAGCTGGCTCACCATCGATTCAGTTGGCATAAGAATAAAGCAGTCATTGCCTTTTTCATCCTGCTGAACACCGATAGCATCGAAAACGCGACCCATAAAGCGCGACAAATCTTGTTCGCTATCAAGGGTAATAATGTCTTCAAGCAGTTGTTCTACGCGGCCCTCTCCCGAAGCATTAAGCTCTAGAAGACGATCGCGACCGGCTTCAAGCTGCGCTACGAGCTGGCTATTAAGCGTAACACTCATGTTCACTAGCTCGTCACGCGCGCTCATATCGTCAGGGTGTAAGCACGCACCAATAAGCAGAGGCTTAACGTCGTCGAATACACCAGAGCCCGTGGGGCAGGTCTTTTCGAAGGCATTCAGCCCTTCATGATACCA
Organism: Alteromonas sp. DY56-G5; assembly: GCF_041414725.1. Classification (NCBI taxonomy): domain Bacteria; kingdom Pseudomonadati; phylum Pseudomonadota; class Gammaproteobacteria; order Alteromonadales; family Alteromonadaceae; genus Alteromonas; species Alteromonas sp. DY56-G5. The sequence goes on from NZ_JANHZQ010000003.1 coordinate 47,194, forward strand.
ATCTAGTAATACGTGCTGCGCGGTTTTCGCTAAATACGGCACGTGAATTTGTACGGTTTGGGTTTGGCCAATACGGTCAAGACGACCAATACGTTGTTCAAGCAGATCTGGCGTAATAGGCAAATCGAACAGCACCAAATGGTGAGCGAACTGAAAGTTACGGCCTTCGCTACCAATTTCACTACACAGTAGAATTTGTGCGCCGTCTTCCTCATCAGCAAAATAATGAGCCGCCTTGTCGCGCTCCACAATGCTCATGCCTTCGTGGAATACACTGTGGCGAATACCGGTTTGCGTGCGAATAACCTCACCTAACTCTTGCGCTGTACGGGCGCTTGCGCAAATAAGCAGAATCTTTTCTGGCTTAACGCTTTGCATGAAATCAAGCAGCCATTCAACGCGCGGGTCTTGCTTGGTCCAGCTGTTAACCACGCTTGCCATACGTTCAGGATACAGTGAATAGGTTAAGTCGCCGCCGCTCACTGCATCTGAATAAACCTCGGGCAAAGCCAATTCATAAGCGCTTAATTTACGCATCGGAAAGCCTTCGATATTGGCGCGGCGGTTTCTAAACAGCATGCGACCTGTGCCGTGACAATCGATAAGTTGATGCAGCAACGCATGGCGATGTTCCGGCGAGCTTAAATCACCCGCATGTTCCATTACGTCAGGCGCGAATTCAGCCAGTTTGCTGCGTTGTTTGTCGTTAGGCTCGGCGTCTGAAAGTAATGGCGCTACCGCATCGGCCAGTTGGCTGTATTTCGATTCTTCATCTAAGAATGCATCGTAGCTATGGAAGCGAGCCGGGTCGAGCAGGCGCAAGCGGGCAAAGTGGCTTTCGTGACCAAGTTGATCAGGCGTTGCGGTAAGCAGTAATACACCAGGTGTTTGGTTTGCCAGCGCTTCCACACACAGGTATTCGGCAGAGCAAGCCTCACTTGACCACGCAAGGTGATGGGCTTCATCGACAACCATTAAATCCCATCCTGCAGCTTGAATTTGCTGCTGGCGTTTTTCGCTCTTGCTTAGGAAGTCGATACTGCAAAGTACCAGCTGGTCGTTTTCAAATGGATTCACAGCGCTCGCGTCAGATATTTCGTCATCTTGTAAGCCTTCGCTCTTCTCTATAGCCTCGCAGCGACTTTCATCGTAAATGGCAAAAGGAAGGTTAACGCGGCGAAGCATTTCAACTAACCATTGGTGTATGAGCGAGTCTGGAACCAAAATAAGCACGCGCTCTGCGCGGCCTGTTTTAAGCTGCTGGTGAATAATCAACGCGGCTTCAATGGTTTTACCAAGACCTACTTCATCGGCAAGTAATACGCGAGGTGCGTGTCTGCCGCCTACCTCTGACGCAATGTGGAGTTGGTGCGGAATAAGCGATATGCGCGCACCTGCAAGACCAATGGTGTTTGAACGTAAGTAATCATATTGATGATCTAAAGCACGCTCGCGCAAATCGAACCATTTAGGGTTGTCTAATTGCTGACTGAACAGGCGCTTTTCAGGTTGGTTCAAGCGAATGTGGCTGTCTAGCATGGTTTCAGGTAATCGCGCTTGCGCTTTGGTGTCTTCGCGAAGCCCGTGATAGATGAAAAGATCTTGGCTTTCTTCTTTTTCAGTAATGGTCATTTCCCAGCCGTCTTGGCTTTTGACCGTTTCGCCAATTTCAAAAATTAGTCGCGTAAGCGGCGCATCTTGCTTAGTATACTTTCGCGCTTCGCCTGTTGCTGGATACAACACTTCGACAGAACGGAAGTCGCTACCAATAACGACACCTAACCCCAGCTCTATTTCTGTGTTGCTTAACCAACGCTGACCAACTGAAAATTGACTATCTGAACTCATAAATCACCAACCTATTTTTCGGGGGGCGGTATTGTACGCATTGCGTTGTGATAAGTCATTAATACTAGCTCATTTGATTTGCGGTTGCAGGTGGGGGGATTGAGTACCTATGCCCTGCGTTAACAAGACGATTAGCACTAGTAGGCCTTCTTTGCTTCACAACGAGAATGCTGGTAGCAAAAGAGTAAGAACGTTGACGTGCCTATCAGGCTTGCTTTGTCACAGGGTTGGCGTAAAACTGTCGTATCACTGACCATGGATATTTCTTACTGTTAACCGCGTTACGTTTTTAACGTATGTGAATCGCAGCTAACAGGAGGAAGCGCGAGATGGATATGAAAGTAGACAGTCAAAAGCTTATACAACTTCGCAATGCTAGGGCATGGAGTCAGCAGCATCTGGCAGATGTGTCTGGATTGAGTTTGCGTACTATTCAGCGAATTGAGAAAACACAATCTGCATCACACGATTCAATAGGCGCACTTGCTTCAGTTTTCGAAACGACGCCCGATGCGCTTTTAATGGGTGAAACCCACGCTACAACAAGTCATGCTCAAGGGCAGCCAACCTCGCAAACTTCTACTGCGGGCGAGAATGCCGCAGCTCATCATTCAGTTAAGCTGCAGGGTGACCGGCCAACGTCGCTGAATCCCCAACATGTTCTTTGGATCACGCTAGCGCTCGCCATCAGTTTGTTTGTTGCTATTTATTATGCGCAAACGGTCAATGCGAACAATGGTAGCAACCAAGTAATTGAAGAAGGTAAGCCAGTTAATGTCAGTAGCGAAGTCCTTGAAGATGCAACAAGTTGGCTGGAACTTATCGACAGCGGTGAATATGAACAAAGCTGGAAAGAGAGTGGGGCTATTTTTAGAAGCGGTATTTCAATAGCTAAATGGACCGAGGCTATGCAGCTAGTCAGGGAGTCATTGGGGGCAGCCAAGTCGAGGGAAATCGCGTTAGCACAAGCGCCAACTTCACTGCCGGGATTGCCTAAAGGGAACTACCTAATTTTGTCGTTCACCACTGACTTTGATTCCCAGACCACAATGAAAGTAGAGACCCTTTCTATGGTGGAAGTTGATGGCGAATATAAAGCAATAGGCTACTTCATTAAGTAGCCTACTCAGGTAACTGGTACAAAGTTTCAATTCCTTGAATGGCTTTGAAAGCATCATCGCTCGTTGCATTGTTGATGGCTTTGATAAGTTCAGGTGCATTGTAGGGCTCTAACAAGGTTAAGAACGTCGCTGTGCCAGGTGGCATGCCACTATTCACTGCTTTTTGAAGTCGCTTCCATACGGTGAACAGCGACTCCTCACCTAACGTTTTTTGTTGCACCACGCTGTCGATGGCGCGGTGCATTATCATCCCGCACGAATAATAAAGATTGAAGTGCCCGTTTTTATAAGCACGAGCCAGCGTAGTCTGTGCCAGCCCTTCAGTACAGCTCTCGAAAGCGCGGGTCATTCGGCTTTCAACATAGCTATTGGCGTCTTCGTAGAGGAAGTTCATGGCGATGGCCGCAAAGTAGTCGGCGCTACCCTCGTGCAGCCAAGACTGCTCCTCGTTTTCTGATACACCTTCAGTACTGCCAGGCTGATATAAATGGGCGACTTCGTGAGCAAAGAACCAAAGTGTTTGGTTAACAAAGCTGCTGTTATCGGCCTGCTCATTTAAGTCTTGTCTGTTCCAATGCATAAATATCTGGTTAGGTAGTGTTCCGCCTTGTGTAGAGCGATCGTCTACGTTTGCGTAAGAGGCAAATAACATGGGCTTTTCGCCCTTAAGCGGATTAAGAGAATGGGAGAAAAGCGCCATCATGTTGGGTATATCTTCTTCTAGCGAAGCTTTAATGCTTTCAGGAAGCCCGGGATCAATTAGGGCAACCACATCATCGGTAATAATTGGCTGTTGCTTACCCACATACACGACTCTTCCATCATTGTTATCTGTCCACGACACGCTGCTTTTCACTACTTTGCCATTCAGCACTATGTGTTCATCACTGGGAACATTGATTGTCAGGTGCCATTTATTATCTTCTTCAGTACAGGCATTAGCACAAGCAAACAGTCGCCCAGAGTGAAAGGCATTTCCACCATCAGAAAAAGGAGAAAATGGCGCATAATCTTTGCCCAAATGTTTATAGGTGGGCGTCAGTAAAAATGACACGGTAGAGAGGGACTTGCCTGACTTAGAGCGCACAAGTTCTTGGTGTTTGACGTTATCAAAGACGATTTCTATGTCGTTGTCTTGCGCGAACCAACGTGTTGTTCTTGATGTATCTGGGTTTCTAACAAAAGCCAGTGTTTTGGCTGGCGTAGTTAATGTGTAAGTGACTACCCATTTTTCAGACGTGTCAGCCGTGCTTTTCTCAACCTTGATTAGAATGGTAGAAGGGGAAGAATCATTGAGCGCTTGGCTATTCGCCCATGCAATTTCAACGTTAAAGCACGCCAGTAGCGCTAACGTCATGCTTATGGCCGTTTTTATTTTTGTGATGTTAAGCCAATTCATAGCTGATCTTTCCCTGAGTGTTATTAATTTAAACGCATCCACTTTATTGAGGTGTTGTGGCATTGGGTTAGCACCCGTGTTTAATTCACCGCTTCAACAAATACACCTTAGCCTATTTGGGTATTAAAAACGCAGCTAAAACTGCGCTAACTGTAGTTAAAGTGTGAGCATTTGTTACGAACCAAGTATGCCAGTTTCTTGTTTAATGCAGAATGGGAGCGCTGTGCTATCTCATATAACGTGAAGGGACTGTTCGTCGCTTCTCACTTGCTCTAACGAAAAATAAAAAAGAAAAAACAGTGCTAATTCTCAAAAACTGGATTAAGGTGGAATCAAGGGTTCGCTAATTTAACAAACGAACCTTTGAGGCAGAAAGAGTAGTACTGCTTCTCAGTCGACGCGAGTAGGGGAAGAAGTCCTGTTTCGAGCGGCATTCTCCTACAACCGTAACTGTAGCTTGTTAGCGCGTGCGTTCATAAACGAACAATACGTCTAACCTGGCTTTATTTACCGGAGTGAAGGATGCCAAGAAAAAATTCTACCGATACTAAGATTTACGTCCTCGATACCAATATTCTGCTGCACGAACCTCACGCTTTTCTCTCCTTTAAAGAACATGACGTTGTTATTCCAATGACCGTATTGGAAGAGCTCGACTACATCAAAGACAGCAAAAAAGACGTGGCGCGTGATGCACGGGTATCCATTCGGGCTATGGAGGATTTGCTCCACGACGCAACGCCAGAAGATATGCTAGCGGGTGTATCGATGGAAGGGTTGGGCGCGGGTCAAACGGCACCTACAGGGAGTCTGTCTATATTTGCCGACCTTAATATGGTCGAAGCCCAGCAAGTCTTTACCAGCAATGAGAATGACAACCGCATTATTAACGTAGCGCTGCACTTGCAAAAGACGTTCGCGCCGCAAAAAGTGGTGTTGGTTACCAAAGACTTAAACATGCGCCTTAAAGCGAAAGGGGCAGGCCTCGCTCATGTTGAAGACTACCGCACCGACCAGCTAATTACTGACATCAAATATCTATCTCGCGGGTTTCATACCTTTGAAGGTAATTTTTGGGACAGCGTAAAAAGCGTGGATAGCCGCAGCGAAGGGCGCGACACCATTCACACTATTCCCAAGTCTATGTTGCCAGAAGCGTATGTAAACGAGTTTTTGCTCGACGAAACTAAACAGTTTGCAGGTTTAGTAGAAGAGATCACCGACGATCATTTAGAGGTGCTGGATTTAGGCTATGAACGCTTGATGGGTCGTCATGCCTGGGGCATCACACCCAAAAATATAGGGCAGGCCATGGCGCTCCATGCGCTGCTAGACCCACACATTGATATGGTTATTCTCACAGGCCCTGCCGGTAGTGGTAAAACGCTCCTTGCGTTAGCGGCAGCCCTTGAAATGGTGGTAGAGCGTAACATGTATGACAAAATCATTGTCACGCGAAGCACGCCGGAAATTGCTGAGTCCATTGGCTTCTTGCCGGGAACGGAAGAAGAAAAAATGTTGCCTTGGTTGGCAGCAATTACCGATTCTTTGGAAGTACTCCACAAGCACGACGAAAATACCAAAGGTTCTATGAATTACATCATGGAAAAAGCCAACATTCAGTATAAGTCGGTAAACTTTATGCGAGGCCGAAGTATTCAAAATGCGATTGTGATTTTGGATGAGTCGCAGAACTTAACCGCGTCACAGCTTAAAACCATCATCACACGCTGTGGTGAAGGAACAAAGCTGATAGTGGGCGGTAACCTCGCGCAGATTGACAGTAACTATCTGAGCGCAGTGACATCGGGGCTTACTTACTTGGTTGAGAAGTTTAAAGACTTCTCGGGCAGTGCCACCATTAACCTAGACGGCGTGGTAAGAAGTCGTCTTGCGAGTTTTGCTGAAGAAAATCTATAATCTAAGATAATGCGTAAATTGGCAGTATTGTTTTTATAACAGAATACTGTCCTCACTGTTATACTCCGCTGGTGGGAACTATCGGAGTATAACGTGGCTAAATACGAAGTTTTAGCTCACCAACTTAAAGAGCAGATTGAGCGCGGCGTGTGGGTAGAAAATGAAAAGCTCCCATCGCTTCGCAAACAGGCAGCACAAACAGGCTTCAGCCTAATGACAGTGCTGCACGCCTATCAGATGTTAGAAAGCCAAGGCATAGTAAGCTCCCAAGAACGTTCGGGCTTTCTGGTAACAGCTAAAGCGAGCAATGCCTCAAAAGAACGTGTACAGGCCACAGAAGCCGTCAGCATTAACGACTTTGTATATGAAGTGCTGCAGGCCTCTCGCGACCCTCACATGTTCAGTTTAGGATTTGCGTACCCCGACCCAAGCCTTTATCCAAGGCAACATTTAAATAAGTCTATTGCAGCTGCCGCCCAGCAAATTTCCTTGACCAGCGCCATGGATAATTTGCCTCCAGGTAACCTGGACCTTAGAAAAATCATCGCTAAGCGCTATGCCGCCAAAGGCGTGAATATATCGCCTGATGAAATCATTATTACCGCTGGTGCGCTAGAGGCGCTGAACTTGAGTTTGCAGGCATGCACCACACCAGGAGACTGGGTGGTTGTCGAGTCGCCGGTGTTTTACGGAACGCTGCAGGCGCTTCAACGTTTAGGTCTAAAAGCGATTACTGTAACGGTATCACCCAACACTGGATTGGACGTAGCTGCACTTGAGCGCGCATTTAAAAATCATAATGTGAAAGCCTGCTGGCTTATGAGCAACTTTCAAAATCCTGTTGGATACTCATTGAGTGACGTTCAAAAACAGCAGGTGGCCGCGTTGCTGGATAAGTATAATGTTGCCCTTATTGAAGATGATGTGTATGCCGAGCTTTATGCTGATAAGCGTCCACCTCTGCCAATTAAGCATTTTATGAAAGAGGGAGATAGCATGTTGTGTTCATCGTTCTCCAAGTCTTTAGTGGCAGGGTACAGAATAGGGTGGGTCGCCGCAGGTAAGCGTGCCCTTGAAATACAAAAACAGCAGCTTATGAGTACATTGGCAACCAGTGCGCCGATACAGCTTGCGCTTGTAGACTATTTATCCACAAAAAATTACGAGTCTCATTTAAAGCAGCTGCGAAAAAAACTCATCGCTCGTAAGAAGACGATAACGGCGCTGCTTACCGACCTTCTATCAGACGTTGCGACTATTCATACACATAGCGGCGGCTATTTTTTGTGGGTGGAATGCCGGGGGCATGTTGATGCAATGGCTATTTATAAAGAAGCGTTGCGTTTACACATCACCATTGCGCCAGGAAAACTGTTTAGCTTAACCAATGAGTTTAACCATTGTTTTCGTTTAAATGCATCGTTTGCTCTGAATGAAGCGAAGCGCAATCAACTGCTTAAGCTTTCGCTATTTATAAAAAGTCTTTCATAAATAACGCGTTATCACTCTGTGTAACGCAAACCGTAGTTTTTGCACATTATGTATAGGGTGCAGGTTTGAAATAAGAAAAACATCCACCTTAAAAATCTGCGACTTCAAAGCCTACGCCTTAAATATCTACGCCTTAAAAACTATTGTAACTGATCTATAAAGAAAGCCCTAATCTGTTTCTATTTTAACGGCCTTAAATCCCTACCATTAGCGCAAAATTTTCGGAGAAAGCTAATGACGGCAGTTAAAATTCGGCAAGAAGACATCATTGCTTGTACACCCGTAGAAAGCAAAAAAATCTATATCCGTGAGGAAACTGGGCACTTTCAAAAAATACGTCGATACTTGAATGTAGTATTAGTGACGCTGTTTGTTGCGCTCCCCTTTATTCAATACCAAGGACAGCAGGCGATTTTGTTTGATGTGGGGCGTCAAACCCTCACGCTTTTTGCATGGGTGTTGTATCCACAAGACCTCATGATTTTTGCCTTTCTGTTTATTCTTGCGGCTTTTGTTTTGTTTTTAGTCACCCGTCATTACGGGCGAGTATGGTGTGGCTTTACATGCCCTCAAACCGTATGGACTCTCGCTTTCAATTGGGTAGAGCGCCGTATTGAAGGTACGCACAATCAAAGCAAGGCTTTAGATAAGCAGCCTAGCTCACTAACAAAAGTAGTCGTAAAGGGGGCAAAACACAGTGCATGGTTGGCATTAAGCCTTATTACTGCGCTGGTTTTTATGTCTTACTTCTATCCGGCATCTCGTCTATATACGGAGTTTTTCACTTTCTCTGCGCCTGCGTTAATTTCAGGCTGGACTATGTTCTTTGCCGTTTGCACTTATGCCAATGCCGGTTGGCTTCGAGAGAAAATGTGCACGCACATGTGCCCCTATTCTCGCTTTCAAGCTGCGATGTTTGATAACAGTACGTCATTGGTTACTTACAACGAAACCAGAGGAGAAAGCCGCGGACCAAGGAAGCGTTTTTCACAGCACAAAGACTTGGGCGATTGTGTGGATTGTAATTTATGCGTTCAAGTCTGCCCAGCAGGCATCGATATTCGTGAAGGAATTCAGTACGAGTGCATTAACTGTGGCCTGTGTATTGACGCATGCGACAAGGTCATGGCCAAATTTGGCTATCCACTCAAACTTATCAATTTTTCGCGAGCCGGCAGAAATTCGGGGCGTAAATTCACTAACTATCTTTACGGCGCCGCAATCATTGCCATACTGCTCGCAATGGGCGAGTGGGCTATCGACAGGCAGGACTTCGAGGCTTCAATTAGCCGTGACCGCAACGCGCTTTACAGAGAGAACAACGCGGGACACATTGAAAACACTTATACGTTAACCGTTTTAAATAAATCCCGCGTGGCCAAAACCTATGAAATTGCTATAGAAACGCCATCAGATATGCAGCTTATTAACGTACCGACTATAAACGTAGCACCAGGCGAAAAGCGAAATGTGCCATTTTCAGTTGAAGCATTGTCGCCAATGGCTAATACCATGCAATCTGTTAGCTTTGTTATTATCGATAAATCTACCAACAGTGTGATTGGCAATGAAGTGATGTTCTATTCAGGGAATAACAGGCAAATGTAGATGAAACTTACTCTACTACTTCCACTTGGTAGCGCCCGGTCACAATGTTGCGCTCTGTATCTTCGGATACTTGCCCGAAAGGAATGAGTGCCGGACCCGTAGGATCATAGAGCACGTAAACGTCGCCATCGTGCTCTATGGTTCGGTCATCTGCCATGGGGGTTAATGCAATTCCAAGCAAGGCATGGTTGGGCAGGTAAAGCACAATCATCTTTGTAGTAGGTAAAAAAGCTCTTACCATTGAAGACGCTAACACTGCTTTACTGTCACAGTCCCCTAGGTTCTGCATAAGCACACTTATGGGCGGCGCATACCCAGAGCCATTACTCACTACTCTATCTTCTAACGTGTCGTAAGGGATGCTTTGCAGCCAACTGAGAATTAAAGAAAAATAGGCTCTAGAATCTGACTCAGACGCGACTTTCTCGTAAAACGCTTGAGAAACGGACACCAAAGGTTTTACTGACTCAGAGATGTAACGCAGGTGATCTGGCTTTATGGCACTTTGGTTAAATATGGTCGTAAAGCGCGTGAAGTAATGTTCATGCAAGTAGCTATCGTAAGCGTTTTGCTGTACGTCACGTAAATGCGCTTGAACGTCTTCTATTTTCTCTTCGTCAGTCCCCGACACTTTAATATTAATGGCTTCTCTCATGGGCTTGATTGTTACTTTTGCGTCTTTGGGGTCGATAGCCTTTGCTGCTTTGGTCAACGCAACAGTCACGTGTCGCTGTGCTATTTTTGGCTTGTAATTAGTTTGCCTTAGCGGCAAGTCTTCAATTGACTCAAAGGGAATTTCAAACCTAAGGTTATGTCGCTGCTTCGCACCGTCAATCCATTCGTAATAGAACTGCATGCCGGTATCAGTCTTTTTTCTTTTGAACTCGAGTTGTTCAGAGAGCGCATGCTGAACATGGAAAACCACAAGGATCGTAGCAAGACCAAGGTATCTCGTTACCTTGCTAATAAAGCGCCAAATGTTCTTTTTTTTCGAGGAAGTATGAAGCTTCATTGTTATCGTTGGGGTAACTCAATAATTGATCACTCATTTTGTGAGTATGCGCGTGAAAATGAAAAAAACAAGGCAAAGGCTATTTTGAAGCCTTTGCCTTGGGTCGTGCCAGCCCATTACCCTAGCAAAGGGCAGTGGCCGTTAATAATGCATTGAGAGACCTTGGGATTGTGCTACTTGATTCAAAAACTGTCGATTAGTGGGTAAACCACTGAGTTGTTGCTGAATACTTTGTACATGTTTTGCGTAGGCCTGCCGCTGTTCAGGGGTGTGTAAATTAGCTTGATAGACATCATTGTACTGCGACCTGAATCCCATGCCGTATAGAACAAACAAATAGCTGGCCGCGGGGAACAATTCCTCACGAAGTTCAAAATCAGATGAAATAGGACTGCGGCTTTTCCACAGGGTTAACCAATCTTGCAACTGGGTGGAACAGCTCTCTTGGTTCCGCATATCACGCCAGTACGCAGAAGCTTCACGTTCACTCAACACATAATGAAGCTTTAGGAAGTCGACTATTCTTTCCCACTTTTTTTCGAAAGCCTGATTAAACTGTCGACCAGCCGCTTGGCATTCTTTATATGTTCTAGGCAGTTGTTTTGCTATGTGGGTGGCAGATAATTCAATCATGACAAGCGCCGACGCTTCCAAAGGTTCTAGGAAGCCAGCAGATGTGCCGATGGCGACACAATTCTCTACCCAAAGCGTTTTACGGTAGCCCGGTGAGAATGTGATCTTTCTCGCTTTGCTAACATCCACATCAGCGGTTTTCTTGTCGTGCTTTAAGTAGGTCTCCAGTGTTGCTCTTGCTTCATCTTCACTACAATGCGCCGAGCTATACACGTATCCCACACCTTTTCTCGAAGGCAAACCAATGTCCCAAATCCAGCCACTGTCTTGAGCTGTTGAGTGTGTGGTAGAGGCAATATCAACTGAGCTGTCAACGTAGGGAGCTTGGATTGCGATAGCACTGTCGTTGGCCAGTACGTTGGAGCAAGATGTTAAGGGGACACCATAGTGCTGACCAATTAACCTTGCCGCAAAGCCTGTACAATCTATGAATAGATCACCAGTAATATTACCGTGTTCACGACCCACTATTGCAGCAATAGGTTCTGAAGATGAGCCAACCACATCATCCACATGATCCACAATATGTTGAACACCTAAAACCGTTGTCGCGTGCTTTTGAAGTAGGGCTGCAAACTTGTTTGCGTCAAGGTGATAACCATAGTTTGCAATGCCAGCATACGCAGGCGTTTGACGCTGCTTGGGTGCGAGGTGATGGTCGCATAACGCGGCCTGGGAACATACAGCATGTGCAAAATCTTGCTCTGCTGCGTAGCTTTGCCACCATGCCGCAACGTCGCTTTCAAAGTACCTAAATGGTAGGCTGAAAGGGTGGTAGTACTGATGTTCAACGTTGTCTGAGCGCCAATTGTGAAAACTGGTACCTTGCTTAAAAGACGCATTGCACTGGGCTAAAAAGGTTTCTTCACTGATACCAATTTTAAGAAGCGTACTGCGCATAGTAGGCCACGTCCCTTCGCCTACACCCAATATACTGACATCTGGTGACTCAACTAAAGTGACACTAATATTGTCATCGTGCTTGTGCGTTACAGCGATGATTGAAGCGGTTAACCAGCCAGCGGCACCACCACCTACAACAACAATACGACGAAGGGGGCTATTCGCTTGATGCATATTTTTCCCAAAGCCTACTTTATGAAAACAAAATGTTAACGATTTGGTTTTTCTTAAATGTATATTAAATGGGGCTTAAATGTAAGTGGAAACGTTTACATAATTAGTCGGTAGTCAGGAAATAGCGCAATTAACTACGAGTACAGGCAGCATTGTTTACTGCCAATAATACACAGGGAAATTATTGGGGCAGATGTTGGTAGTCGGTTGGGAAATTGCGGCAGAGCAATGTTGAAGAGGAGGTAAGTAGAAGCCGACGTTCATAAACGGAAAGGCTGGTACAGAGCCCCTTTATTTACACAAAGGGGCAGGAAGGGATTATTGGTACCAGTTTAGCTCGTCACGTAAACTAACAACTGAACCGACGATAATAAGTGTAGGAGGCTGTAATTGCGCCTCTTCTTGCTTAGCCACAATATTACTCAGCGTGCCTGTTAGTACCGCCTGCTTTTCGGTAGTCGCCGATTGAACTAAAGCGATAGGCGTATTGGCATCAAGACCGTGTTCAATGAGCTTTTCGCAGATAATCGGCAAGCCTGTCAAACCCATATAAAACACAGCGGTTTGATTCTTCTGTGCAAGGGCAGGCCAGTTGAGGTCGATAGTGCCATTTTTTAGGTGACCAGTGGCGAATACCACAGACTGGGCGTGATCGCGATGAGTAAGTGGAATGCCAGCATAGCTAGACGCCCCGCTTGCGGCGGTAATGCCGGGAACTACCTGAAAGTCGATGCCGTGCTGAATAAGTGTTTGAATTTCTTCTCCACCACGTCCAAATATGAATGGGTCGCCGCCTTTTAAACGTACCACACGATTGCCTTTTTTAGCTTCATCAACCATTAGTTGGTTAATGTCGTCTTGAGGAAGCGTGTGATTGCTTTTGGCCTTACCCACGTAGATTTTCTCAGCGTCACGGCGTACAAGCTCAAGAATTTGCGGCGATACTAAGCGATCATAGACTACCACGTCGGCCTTTTGCATTAAGCGCAAGGCGCGAAAGGTAAGAAGATCGGGGTCGCCAGGACCTGCTCCTACCAAATACACTTGCCCTTCTACTTTTTTGTCCTGAGCCGCGGCTTGCAGTGCTAATTCGAATGCATCATCGGCTTTGCTGTCTTGGCCCTTTTCAACCATTTCAGCAATGTCACCATCGAGCACGTCTTCCCAAAAGTATCGACGAGCGGTAACGCCATTAAGCGTTTGTTTTACTTTTTCGCGGAATTTTTCAGAAAATGCGCCAAGTCGACTTAAGTTAGCAGGCAGTACAGTCTCTAACTTTTGACGTAAATAACGAAGCAAAACAGGCGCTACACCACCACTACTCATAGCAATAACGATAGGAGAGCGGTCAACAATAGAGGGGGTGATGAATTGGCAAAGCGGCGTATTGTCCACCACGTTCACCAACACTTTGTTCGCGCGCGCTAAGTCGTGAATATGTTGATTAACATCGCCTTTATCTGTGGCAATGAAGACCATATCTTTATGGGTGAGATCACTATTTTCAAACTCGCGTTCAATAAGTGTCACTTTCTCATTTTGCGCCAATTGCTTCACCGTATCGCAAACCCAAGGCGCCACCACGGTGATGGTCGCAGGTGTCTTCATAATAAGCTCTAGCTTACGGGCAGCTACTTCACCAGCCCCAACAATTAGAACATTGAGTTTTCTGGCGTCTAGGAATAACGGAAAGTAATCCATAAAGGTTTTCTTAGCTTCAAATACAAAAAAAGAACTGACACTATTTTGCGCCAATTCTTTTTAATTAGAAAACAACGAAAACAGCCTTTATATTGCTATTAGTTATATAAAGGCTGAATGTATTGCTATTTAGTTCTTACGCTTACGGTTTTCGCGATCTCCGCGATTAGGGCGGTCTTCACGATTGCCGCGAGGCGCTCTGTCACCACGGTTACCACGATCGCCACGACCTTTAGCCGGCGGTGTATCTGACCATTCGCGAATATTCAAACGCTGACCAGCAACACGGGTGCCCTGTAGAGTATCGCGCGTTTCCTTAGGCATACCTTCAGGAAGGTCTACCGTGCTGAAGTTGTCATAAATTTCGATAGCGCCAATGTGCTTCGAATTTATGTTTGCTTCATTAGCAATAGCGCCAACGATATTTCCAGGCTTCGCACCATGTACGTGACCTACTTCAATGCGGAAGCGCTGCATGCCTTCTTCAGGCTTGCGGTTTCCACGAGGAACTCTTGGCTTTCTCTCACGACCATCACGGTCACGAGAGTTTCTCTCGCGGCTGTCGCGCTGAGGCTTGCTGTTAATATCTGGACGATCTGATTCTTTAAGTATTAACGGTTCGTCGCCTTGCGCAATTTTAAGCAGTGCCGCCATCAATACTTCAGGGGACGCTTCGTTTTCTTCTTTAATCATCTCAACAATAGGCATTAGTGATTCAATGCTATCGTCTTGGGTTGCTTCGGCAACTGATTGTTTGAAGCGGCTTAAACGTGTTTCATTAATTTCGCTAATTGAAGGAATTGGCATTGCTTCAATAGGCTGCTTGGTAGTTTTCTCGATAGAGAATAACAAGCGCTTTTCGCGATGAGAGATAAATAGGATCGCATCACCTTGACGACCAGCACGACCAGTACGGCCGATACGGTGTACGTAAGATTCGCTGTCGTACGGAATATCGTAGTTAATAACGTGGCTTACACGCTCAACGTCAAGACCACGGGCTACAACGTCGGTAGCGACAAGGATATCAATTTTACCCTGTTTAAGTTTTTCAACAGTGCGCTCACGAGCTGCCTGAGGAATATCACCGTTTAGTGGTTCTACGTCGTAACCACGAGCAGAGAGTTTATCTGCTAGTTCAACCGTAGCGGTTTTCGTACGTACGAATATGATCATACCGTCGAACACTTCCACTTCCATGATACGCGTTAGCGCTTCAAGCTTGTGGTGTGGTGCAATTTGGCAATAACGCTGGCGAATGGTGCTAGCTGTACTTACCTTAGACGCAATTTTAACGTGCTTAGGGTCTTTCAAGTATCGCTGAGTAATCTTCTTAATTGGGCCAGGCATAGTTGCCGAGAACAGTGCGGTTTGGCGCTCTTCTGGTGCGTGGCTAAGAATAAGTTCAACGTCATCGATAAAGCCCATACGAAGCATTTCGTCAGCTTCGTCTAGCACTAAGAACTTAAGTTCGCTTAAGTCTAGCGTTTTGCGCTTAATGTGGTCGATGATACGGCCTGGGGTACCTACAACAACCTGAACGCCGCGCTTAAGCTGGCGAATTTGGTTGTCGTACGACTGACCGCCGTATACTGGAAGTACTTTAATTTTTTGACTAAAGCTCGCATAAACCTGAAACGCCTCTGCAACCTGAATAGCTAGTTCACGGGTTGGGGCCAATACCAGTAATTGCGGCTTACGTTCTTCAGGATCGATATTTGCCAACATAGGTAGGGCAAACGCAGCGGTCTTTCCTGTCCCTGTCTGTGCCTGACCGAGTAAATCGTGACCTTCAAGTAGAAGAGGAATACTCTCAGCTTGAATAGGAGACGGTTTCTCGTAGCCAACTTTTTCAAGGGCTTGTAAGATAGGTTCTGGTAAATTGAGGTCTTTAAATGTCATGTCGACAGTTGTGGTCATTAAGGATCCTGGTGCATTAAGTAAGGAGGGTGCGGCATACGATTAAACCGTACTTTTTCGGTTTATTATCGCAAGACGCTATACAGCGATGAACTGGCCTTTCGGGCGAGTTTATGAAGCGTATTCGTAGCGTATTTCGCGATATGCTTGCCAGCAGTGTTGCAAAAAACCATATTATATTCGAATAATGGCAAGGTTGCCACGAAATTGCACAGTTTAGATGAAATAATAGACAGTACACCATGCGCTATTTTCAATGTGTAGCGATGTGACAATAAAAAGTTGAGGTAGGGCAAGGAATTACAATGACAAAAATGAAACCCAATACATTACTTAAAAGCACAACGTTAGCGGTGATGCTGACCAGCGCGCTTTTATCTGGATGTAGTGAAAAATCAATGGAAAGCCATTTAGCAGATGCAAGGAACTACGCCTCTTCTCAACAAATCGACGCCGCCATTGTTGAATATAAAAATGCCATTCAAAAAGCGCCCGATGCCGCAGCACCGCGCTTCGAACTTGGCAAGCTGTACTTGCAGGAAAGTAATTTTTCAGCTGCTGAAAAAGAACTCAACAAGGCAATGGAACTTGGGCATCCTGTTAGCCAAGTCATTCCTCTATTGTCGGTCGCTTACCAACAGTCAGGCGCAGAAAATGCGCTGGCCGAAGTAGATTATCGCGCAAAAGGGATGTCAGCAGTTGAATCAGCCGAGGTGGGTTTTTATAAGCTACAGGCTTTAATGCAGCTAGGTAAAAACGAAGAAGCGCAAACGCTACTGGCTGATTTATCAACCCTAGATACGAGCTCAGTCTACAAAGGCCTTATTGACAGTTATGCCTTTGTTTTAGACAACGACATGGATGGAGCGCTAGCCGCCACCGAGAAGCTGCGAGAACAAGCCCCCACCAATAAAGACGTGCTACAACAGCTAGCAAAAATTTATCTTCAAAAAGGTGAGCCGAGTAAAGCTGCCGAAGTCTACGGCGTGTATGTGAGTCAGTATCCTGACGACGTAACCAGCAAATTTGCCTATGCAGCGCTACTGATTGAAATAAGAGAGCTCGACAAAGCAGAACCTATTGTAGATGACTTGTTGACCTTAAATGAAAACCATCCGCTGCTTAATACCTTTAAAGGCATCATTGAGTCGGCCAACGAAAATTATGCTAAGGCCCTCGAACACTTGGAAATTGCCGTTCAAAATGGAAGAAGTGATCAGGTCGTGCGTTTGGTTGCGGGCTTCAGTGCATATCAAATTCAAGACTTTGAAGCGGCACAGCGTCACCTGACAATGGTGGCTTCTAGTCTTCCTGATAATCACCCTGGTCTTCGTATGCTGGCAGACAGCATGCTGCAGCTCGGTGAAAATGATGAAGCGCTTGAAGTATTAGCGAGGGTAGAAGGCGAGCAAGGTATTGATGCCGCACTATTCTCTAAGGCAAGTTATCAGCTTTTAAAAGACGGTAACGTGGTCGGTGCACAGCAAATGGTGGCAAAGTCTGAAGCGGTGAGTACCACAGCAGAAGATTTATCTCGTTTAGGTGTTTTGCAGTTGTCACTAAATGATATTGATGGCTTAGTTAATCTTGAACAAGCCGTAGAGCAGTCGCCAGAGTCTGTGACGTCACAAGCCACATTACTTCGCGCCTACATTGCTACTAGTCAGCTTGAAAAAGCAAAAAGTGCGGCGAAAGAGTGGCATGAACAGTCACCTGAAACTGCAGCTCCGCTTATTTACCTAGGGAACATTGCGACGGCAGAGGGAGCCTACCAAGAGGCCGCCCAATATCTAGATAAAGCCAGTGAGCTAGAAGGTGCAAAGAATGAGGTGTTTTACTCTCGCGCTAAATTACTGGTAGCCGAAGGTAAAAACGATAACGCGATTTCCTTTGTTCGCGCCTTTATTGATAAGAACCCCGCCGATGTACAGGCGCTAGCGCTTTGGTTTGCCCTCGCAACGGAAAAGGGGAACGCAAAGGACGTTATCAAGCATACTCAAACACAGTTCAACGCCAATAAAACAAATCTGAATTTAAGACTTCTTCTTGCAAGAATGTACTCGTTGAACAGTCAGCTTGATAAAACGGTTTCGCTTTTGTCAGATGTCGAAGGTAATGAAGCGTCGCCACAAGCGTTTTGGAACTTAAAGGGTCAAGCGCTTATCGCCACCAACAACGTAGAAGACGCGACAGCGTTTTTTGATCGTTGGCTATCGTTTTACCCGCAAGATAAAAATGCGGTATTGGGTAAGTTGTTGATTGTCGACTCTCAAAAGCAATTTAATCAGGGACTGACGTTAACCAATAAGGTGTTGGCTAAACGTCCAGATGCACAGTTAACCTTATTGAAAGCTTACTTCCACAGTCGACTTGGGCAGGCTAAACCTGCATGGGAAATCATTAATAGCACGGCCGATGATGTTAAGGCTCTGCCTTTCGTTAGAGGCGTAATAGCGCGCTTACATCTTATCGATAAAGCGCCTGAGCAAGCTGTAGAGCATGCCAAAGCCGCCTATGACGCTACGCCTAACTCAGATAACGCTTTGTTGTTGATTGCGGCGCTTGAGATGTCGGGTAAAAAAGCTCAGGCATTTACGTTTCTTGAAAAACACGTTCAGGCGCACAGTAACGACATTCCAAGTGCAATGCTGTTAGCAGAGCGTCAAATCGGCAAAGACAGAGCTGCAGCCATTAAAACCTATGAGCAGGTGCTAACTAAAACACCGGATAACTTTGTTGTCTTAAACAACTTAGCGTATTTGACGTTTGAAGACAAAAACCTTACCCGAGCAGAAGAGCTCGCTAAAAAGGCCGTATCACTGCAGCGTGAGAACGCAGACGCCGCGGACACGCTAGCGCAAATATACATTGCTAAAGGTGATAAAGCCGCAGCGCTTAAACTGTACGAGGAAGTCGCTGCACGTCCTATTGCGAACGACGACGTATATTTAAATTATGTGAGTGTATTACTTGAACTCGATAAAAAGGCGCTCGCCTCGCGCAAGCTGGCAAGCCGAGAGTTTAAGTCAGAGGCAGCCAAGCAAAGAGCGGAGTCACTTAAGCAGCAATACGGGCTTTAGACTCGCCCGGGCGTATCTTGCTTTAGCCTAAATCTAGGCATCACCATTTTTGAGAAACTAAAAAGGCCACATCACTGTGGCCTTTTTCAATTGCGCTATTCGGACAGAACGCACTTAGCTGGTTTTGTTTACCGTGCTATTTTGATTATTAGCGGCAAGCTGTGCCTTCAGCTCTCGTAGTTCTTTCATTACATCTTGAAGGGTTGGCTCTACGTTCCCTTGGGCAATTTGCTCTTCAAGTAAGGCGGCTTCTTTTTCTGCTCGTGCTTTTTCGTTTTCTCTTTCCATCACGTTCACCACGATACCAATCACCATGTTTAAAAACGCGAAGGCGGTGAAGAAAATAAAGGTAAGGTAGAAAATCCAGCTTAGCGAATAGACCTCTTGGGTCTCGTACATTACGTCAGTCCAATCTTCGAACGTCATAATTCTAAAGAGCGTCAGCATCGAGATAGTGATATCGCCCCACAGTACAGGGTTGATGGTTTCAAATAAGGTACTGCCCACAGCGGCATATATGTAGAAGATGATAAACATTAACAGCATTACGTACGCTAATTGAGGCAATGCTTTCACCAAAGATACTAACAGGATCCTAAGCTCGGGGATGATCGAGATCATACGCAGGACGCGGAATACTCGCACCAAACGAGCGATAAGTGCCAGCTCAGTGTCGTCTGCAGGAATGAGGCTGATGACCACAATCAGTGTGTCAAACCAGTTCCAGAAGCTTTTGAAAAAGTAGCGTTTACGTTTTTCAGCCAAAAATCGTATGGTGATCTCTGTCAGGAAGAATGCACTGATAAACCAATCTAAGAATAACGTGACGGATGACATGCCTGCTGGCAATTCATAGGTTTTGGCACCTACGAGAAGCGCTGAAATAACGATAACGCTAATTACAAAGGCTTCGAACCATTTATTGGCTCGAATGCGCTCAAATTTATTTTGAAGTTCAGAGGCTTGCATTTCTATTTATCACTCAAAGAAAAACCAAATAACCAAAGGGCTTGTGGTAAGCGCGATTGGCGGTATACTAAATAATCAGTAGTGCTGAATAAAGGCACTTATTGCTTACAAATGTAGGGGCACAACGGGCGTTTTAAACCTGTCTCGTCGCACGTTACCTAAACGTTTATCAAGCCGAATACACAGGCTTAAAAATAAAGGGCATAATCATGGATGATGAATTACGGTTGTTGCAAGAGAAATTGCATCGTGTAGCGGAACGCTTGTCTAACTTCGCGCCCACAAAGCAAAATGCAGAAGCCTTGCGTATGGAATATCGCCAACTGCTAAGCGCACTTAAGAAATATACACCTACATCGCCAACTTAATCATCATTAACATAGCCCTTTTTCGCGACTCAGCATCGCATTTCTTCAGGTGTCATATTATCTCAGGCATAAAAAAGGGCAGCACTGGCTACCCTTTCTTTCACTATTGAGCATGTACTAAACGCTCAACTATCCAATGCTAATCATTGGTGTTGGTTTCTGCTGGCTTAAGACCACGGTTGATCATAGCCACATCTTCACCTGTCAATGTACCTGCCGCTTGCTTAAGCGTAACCACTGACTGAATAAAGTCATAGCGTGCGCCCGCAAGGTTACGACGTGCATCGAACAGGTTACGTGTGCTGTCTAGCACGTCAACAATGGTACGTGTACCTACATCAAAACCTGCTTCTGTTGCTTTAAGGGCGCTATCTGCAGACACCACTGACTGCTCAAGAGCACGAATAGTAGAGATAGACGCTTTTACGTTATTAAACGAGCTGCGAATAGACTGCACAGTTTGACGATAAGTCTGTTCAGCTGCTTGGCTTGCTGCAACATAGTTAAACTTAGCTTGGTCGGTTTGCGATGAAACGCGAGAGCCTTGATAGATAGGCACATTCAATTGAACCGCAACTGACTGACTATCAAGATAAGGTGTTTCAAACTGTAAGAACGGGTTTGAAATATCGTCTTTGCTTCGCGATGCGTTAGCTGTTAAACCAAGGGTAGGTAAGTGACCCGAGCGCGCAATTGAAATATCTTCTTTCGCGATATCCATAGCAAGTCTGTCAACCAGAAGTGCTAAGTTTTTATCCTGCGCAGTTTCTAGCCACTCATCGACAGCCGCTGGCACAGGCATAGTTGCGGCAAAATTCTCTGTGTTTAGCCCAAACAAACGATCGTGATA
The DNA here is from genome assembly GCF_041414725.1 of Alteromonas sp. DY56-G5. Taxonomy (NCBI): domain Bacteria; kingdom Pseudomonadati; phylum Pseudomonadota; class Gammaproteobacteria; order Alteromonadales; family Alteromonadaceae; genus Alteromonas; species Alteromonas sp. DY56-G5. Next base: position 68,191 of record NZ_JANHZQ010000003.1, read on the forward strand.
TTTACCTGTAATTACGCGAAGCGCTTCAAGAGCAAATTCAAGCTGGTTCTTTGCTTGGATTTCCTGCGCCACCGTGCTGTCGTAATTGGCCTGAGCTTCGTGTACGTCAGTAATAGCCGTTAAACCCACTTCAAAACGCTGGCGAGTTTGTTCTAACTGGCGCTCAATGGCACGTTTTTCAGCGCCCACAAATTCAACATTGTCACGTGCACGTAGTACGTCAAAATAAGCAGTAACCGTACGCACAATAACGTCTTGCATGCTAGCGGCAAGCTGGGCGTCGCTTTGCTCGGCCACTTTTTCAGCGCGATCCAGCCCTAGCCAGTTTGCGTGGTCGTAAAGTGACATTTGTACCTGCAAACCATAATCGATAGTGTCTACGTCTGTTTCAAATACCACAATTTGAAGGTCATCAGCATTAGCACCTAACGTTTGTGCACGTTCAGCTGTAGAAGTTGTATAGCCTACCGAGCCAGATATCTGTGGTAGAAGGTTTGCGCGGCTAAGACTGATTCCTTCGAACGCAGCATCACGTTGCGCTTTCGCTTGGTTTACCAATGGATCGTTCGCCAGTGCTTGTTGATATACCTGCATTAGGTCATCGGCTAGCGCACCAGTTGTCATCGAAACACCGATAACTAGCGACAGAAGTGTTCGTTTCATGCTTACGTCTTCCTGTTGTGTTCAAGTTGCGTCGTCGTTTATTCGTTGAGACGACTTATTAAAACCAAGTGTATGAAAATTCAACCACAAACCGAAAGTCCAAACTCGTAACAGTATTCGATTAACTGTAACAGAATATGTGATCTACCCACGCAATTATTATAGTAATAGACGACTTGTAATATGAGTTTTCTGTTATTCGCTCACACGCCGTATCGCATTTTTCATGCGTATACATGGTTGGTGTGTAAATGTACTATGTATGATAAATCTATTTGAACCATAAGTGTCAGCAAATGAGCAAGGAATTCCTTTCATTTACCTCAAATGACGTCGAAATCACCGACATTAAGCCAGTGTATCGTGGTTTCTTTACCATGAATCAGTATCAATTTAAGCACAAGTGTTTTAATGGAGAATGGAGCGACACGGTCACGCGAGAAATATTTGAACGCGGTCATGCGGTGGGGGTCTTACCCTACGATCCTGAACTCCAAGAGTTTGTGCTCATTGAGCAAGTTAGAATTGGGGCATTAGCCACATCTTCAAGCCCTTGGTTAATAGAAATTATCGCGGGCATGATCGACAAAGGAGAAACACCGGAGTCTGTATGCCATAGAGAGTCGATGGAAGAGGCAGGTATTACCCTAGATAAATTAACCAAAGCGCTGAGTTATTTATCGAGCCCGGGCGGCACGACCGAAAGATTACACATTTTTATAGCAAAGACTGATGCTAGCCAAGCGCAAGGCATTCACGGCCTAGAAAGCGAGTCTGAAGACATTAAAGTACACCGAATAAAAGAAAATACCGCCCTTGAATGGTTGGAAAATGGCCATATTGACAACGCCGCAGCGGTAATTGCGCTACAATGGTTCTTTATGCACAAAACACAACTTCTGGAGCAGTGGCAGACATCGTGACACAACGCAATCAACGAAAATACGTACCTCATCTTCCTTCAATGCAGGCGCTTTGCGAACTGAACTACTCCCATGTTCTGAGAATTTTGCCTGATTGCGATACGGAAGATTTGAGCTATGAATTTTCGGTCGGTGTCGGCCTGTCTTATGAAATACGTATTGTAGAGTCTGCTCGCTACACCAGTACGTTAAGCATTAAGCAAACCACTAAAGATATGCCCTCATATTTAACGCCCAGCATGACGGTGCGCTTATATCACGATGCGCGTATGGCAGAGGTTATTAATAGCCAAAATACGGGAGCGCTTGAACCGTCGTACGAGTATCCGAATTTAAAAATGCGTCAGCGTAATGAAAAGCACATGGTGAATATCTTTTTAGCTGAATGGCTAAACTTCTGTTTGCAACATTCCTCAAGCGTTACCTCTGAAGCGTGATAACACTCATTCAGCTAAGTGATTGCCACTTACTAAAAGGCAAAGATAAGACGGGATATGCGGGCATCGCGCCCTATGATTCACTAGCACGCGTGCTTTCTGATATCCAAAATTACATTGTTCAAGAAGTTGCAAGTGAGCCAGAACAGAGAGCAAAGCACCAAGTAGTCGTGCTGGTTACTGGGGATATTAGCGGCGATAATTCCCCTGAGAGCTATCAGCATTTTATTGCATTGATGGAGCAACATATTGAGCCAGCAAATATAGAATGGTTTGTGCTGGCGGGAAACCATGACAATAATCCGTACTTCGAAAAGTACGTTGGCAGTCGGCACCTACAAAGCAATGACTCGTTAAGCTTGTGCAATTGGCAATTACACGGCATGGATACCCGCGCTACAAGTAATATGCATACGGCAGCGGGGGAAGTAAAAGAAAGCGATATACAGGCGCTAGAGCAATCGTTAACTACGTCGCCGCAGACAAATCATCTTGTTGCGCTTCATCATCACATATTGCCTTCAAATAGTTGGATGGATAAGCACTCTTTGGTTGATGCTCAGCGGTTAGTATCGCTTACAGATGAATATCCGCAGATAAAAGCCTTCCTACACGGACACGTACATTCGCCGTTGCGCCAGCAGATAGGAAAGCACAATACGCCCTCTTACGGAGCCCCGTCTACCTGTTGGCAGTGGGAAATGCGGCCCGAGTTTGGTGTTAGCAATGAAGCGCCGGGGTATCAGGTGATGAATTTAATGGATGACGGCTCGGTGGATGTTTCCGTTGTTAGGGGGAAGCTCAGTCGAGCTTGGCTTTGAAGGATGCGGTAGGCGCGTTTGGCGTTAAAACCCGTTTCATACTCGCATCGAGTTTAGAGCAAACAAAGAAACAAAAAAGAACAGAGAACACAGGGTAGAGAAAAACATGCAGCACATTTTATATCTCCACGGCTTTTTAAGTTCGCCGAAATCCATTAAGGCGCAAGCCACTAAAGCGTATTTTGAGCAGCATCACTCAAACGTTACCTTGCACATTCCTGAGCTGTCTAATTTTCCTAGCAAAGTGGAAGACCAGCTAATTTCACTAATTGAGAGCACACCGGCACTGCTTGAAAGCGGGCTGAAACTTATTGGTAGTTCAATGGGGGGGTATCTCTCTACGTTTTTGCTTGAAAAGTTTGGTGGCAAAGCCGTGTTAATCAATCCCGCTGTTCGCCCTTACGAGCTATTGCAAGGGTTTATCGGTGCCCACGAAAACCCTTACAGCAAAGAAAAGTTTGAAATAGTAGAAAGCGATATGGGGGTAATCCAAGCATTAGAAGCTGCCTCAATTAAAACGCCAGGCAATTACAAAGTGCTACTTCAGACCGAGGATGAAACACTGGATTACCGCTTAGCGGCTGAAAAGTACGCACAAAGTCATCTGGTTATTGAAGAAGGCGGCGATCACAGCTTTGTAGGTTACGAAAATCACTTGCCTGCTATTGCCGAGTTTTTGCTGAAATAAGCGCATTGCCAGTCTGTACTCGCCCTGCTAACATCAAACCTATGCTGTGTGGCGCTTTTGCTTAAGCGCCGCGTACCTCTTTCTTTGTCGCTGGCTTAAATAACAACCATAACTATGTCAAATCAATACAATTCAGATGCTATCGAGGTTTTAAACGGCCTTGACCCCGTAAAACGCCGCCCTGGTATGTATACCGACACTACCCGCCCAAATCACTTGGGTCAGGAAGTCATCGATAACAGTGTGGATGAAGCGCTTGCTGGGCACGCCTCTAACATCAAAGTAATTTTGCATGAAGACCAATCGTTAGAAGTTATCGACGATGGTCGTGGTATGCCGGTAGATATCCACCCTGAAGAAGGGATATCAGGCGTAGAGCTTATTCTCTGTAAGCTTCACGCGGGTGGTAAATTTTCAAATAAAAACTATGCCTTCTCTGGTGGTCTTCACGGGGTGGGGATCTCGGTAGTTAACGCGCTTTCAACCCGCGTAGAAGTAACTATTCGACGAGACAGTAACGTATACCAAATTGCCTTTGAAAACGGCGACAAAGTCGAAGACTTACAAGTAATCGATACCTGCGGTAAACGCAATACAGGAACTCGTGTTCACTTCTGGCCTGACCCGCAATATTTCGACTCGGCAAAATTCTCAGCCAGCCGACTTGTGCACAACTTGCGCGCTAAAGCGGTATTAAGCCCGGGTCTGCGCATTCGCTTCGACAACAAGATTACCAAAGAAAGCCAAGAGTGGTATTACGAAGACGGCCTTAAAGACTACCTCTACCAAGCGGTAGAAGAGTTTGAAACCTTACCGTCTGACACGCCTTTTGTGGGTACATTCAGCGGCAATACAGAAGCCGCCGATTGGGCTGTAATGTGGTTGCCTGAAGGTGGAGATTTGGTAACGGAAAGCTACGTTAACCTTATTCCTACAGCGCAAGGCGGTACACACGTTAACGGGTTGCGCCAAGGCTTACTGGAGTCAATGCGCGAATTCTGCGAATTTAGAAACTTAATGCCCCGTGGCGTTAAGTTATCGCCTGATGATATTTGGGACCGCTGTGCCTATATTCTATCGACTAAAATGCAGGACCCGCAGTTTGCCGGGCAGACTAAAGAGCGCCTGTCTTCACGTCAGGCCAGCGCGTTTGTATCAGGTGTAGTGAAAGACGCATTCAGCCTTTGGTTAAATCAACACACTGAAATTGCTGAAGCGCTTGCTGAAATGTGTATCAACAATGCACAGCGCCGCCTGCGTCAAACCAAAAAGGTTGCGCGTAAAAAGGTCACTCAAGGGCCGGCACTACCAGGCAAACTGACCGACTGCTCATCACAAGATATTTCTTACTCTGAACTGTTTTTAGTAGAGGGTGACTCGGCGGGTGGCTCGGCCAAGCAAGCGCGAGACCGAGAGTTTCAGGCAATTATGCCGCTGCGCGGTAAAATCTTAAATAGCTGGGAAGTCGACTCTTCTCAGGTACTGGCTTCACAGGAAATTCACGATATTTCAGTTGCGCTGGGTATCGACCCAGACTCGACGGACCTGTCTGGTTTGCGCTACGGTAAAATATGTATTCTTGCCGATGCTGACTCCGATGGGCTACACATTGCAACGTTGCTATGTGCGCTCTTTGTACGTCATTTCAGAACCTTGGTTGAACAAGGTCATGTGTATGTCGCTATGCCGCCGCTATTTAGAATAGATGTAGGCAAAGAGGTGTATTACGCGCTAGATGAAGGCGAGAAGCAGGGCATTCTTGACCGAATTGAAGCGGAAAAGAAACGCGGTAAAGTCAACGTACAGCGCTTTAAAGGCTTGGGTGAAATGAACCCGCTACAGCTTCGCGAAACAACCATGGACCCGAACACCCGTCGCCTTGTTCAGCTGACCATTGAAGACGCGGAAGAAATGATGGAGTTGATGGACATGCTACTTGCTAAGAAGCGTTCTGGCGACCGTAAAACATGGCTTGAAAGCAAAGGTAATATGGCCGAAGTGGCGCTTTAAACTCAAACATTACTTGTCAAAAATAAAATTGTCGCTGTCAAAAAAAGCGTAACTTGACAGCGATTGTTCCCTTCACTGTTTATCTTTCCTGTTTCAATTTGTGCTCATCTAGAAATGTGTCTCTTATTCTCTAAACCTATGACCCGCTTCAAAAGCTTTAAGAGTTAACCGATTTGTAGCTCAACTTCCAAAACTTAAAAGGCATGTGCTGTCAATAATAGGCTTCATCGGGTGTTTGTTTTAGATTTGTTTTTTGTTTTTATCTAATTGATTTTAAACAATTAATTAAGTTTGTGTGAAATCAGTCTATATGATGTGGTTATTGAAAAATACTTGAACTTAAGTGTGGCCTTGCTTGATTTTGCAGGGTAGTATCTTTACCAGAATAAGAACAAGTTGAGGGAGCAATTTGGAACGAATAACAAGCTCATGGTACGCAGTTCATATAGAGCTAGCGTTACTCAAGAAGAAAGAGCAAGAGTATGAAGACTTCTTTTGCTGGATTATGGAAAAGAAGCATGGAACAAATTTCCAACGTGTGAAAGCCGCTGGTAGAGATGGTGATGCAAAATCAGACGGATTCTTGTTCACTGAAAAATGCGTCTTTCAATCATATGCTCCAAGTTCAGGCTTTCAGAAGGCGAAGCTCTTAGCCAAAATCGAAGGTGATTTTGAAGGAGCAAAAGAACGTTGGGGCAAAAAAATGGAGCAATGGGCGTTCGTTCACAATGAAACAGAGGGGCTTCCTCCATATGCACATTTTAAGATCATGGAACTTGATGAGGCCAACGCTGATATAGCTATTCAACCATCAGTTCAACCTTCGCATCTAAAAGTCAAAGCTCTATCCCTTGATGAAAATCATCTTGCTGAGTTGTTTGGTCCTGCGTTGAGTTATCATGATGTGACTCAACTTAATCATGAACCCGTAAAATACCTGCTGCGAGCAATTCAAAAACGTGACTATAAAGTTGAAAATATTCAGCCAGTCTCAGTAAACAAGCTACAGTACAATCAACTTTCAAATGATATTGAAGTCTTATTAACTGCTGGGCGACGCAAGGAAAAGCTAGTCGAAGATTTGCTGATAAATTGGCCAGATCCCGAATACGGTAACGAACTTTCAGCGGCCTTCATTTCTAAGTACCGTGAACTTGTTTCACAAGAGTTGTCACCGGACGAGATCTTCATGGAACTGAAGACATTTGCTGGCGGGGATAGTCGTGTTCCAAGTGAACAGGTTTCAGCTCTTGCTGTACTTAGTTATTTCTTTGAGCGTTGCGATATCTTTGAGAATGCGCCAGAAGGATGGTCGCCATGATCCTTCCAACAAAACATTTGTCGCCGAGAAGAGCGGTTATCTCGGTTGCTTCCGAGATTCATCCCCTGATAAAAAGAAGATCAACTGTTAGTTCAATTTGGAATGACTTACAGGAACAACATAAGGTTTCTCGCAGAGTCGGAGAAGTCTCTTACGACTGGTTTATTTTGGCGTTGGACTTTTTGTATTTGATGGGAAAAGTGGACTACGAGGAAGGATATATAAGAAAGGTTAAGTCGTTATGATAGGGAAAATATATAGTGACCTCGCATCATTTAAAACGGTCAATTTGCATGCAGGTTTGAATCTTATTTTGGCTGATAAGGCCGCAGGATCTGATGATGGAAAAACTAGAAACGGTGCAGGGAAAAGTAGCCTCGTTGAAATAATTAGCACTCTGCTTGGCGGTAGTTTAAAAAAGGGGGATTTGCTCAAAACAGCAGAGCTTGAACTATCTACTTTTGGTATGACCGTAATTATAAATGGTAATCCAATTGAAGTTCAGCGCACGGGTTCTAATCCAAACAAAATTAATGTAATCAGTGCGCCAAAATCAGAATTGCCAGTGCAAAGTGAAAATGGGAAGAATTTCATCACCCTTCAAGAGTGGAATGAATATCTGGGCAATGCCTACTTCGGATTGGACAGGCATACTATAAATCAGAAACGCGCCCCTACATTCCGCTCACTTTTTCAGTATTTCGCTAGACCTCAAAAAGGGTTCGATTCACCAGAAAAAACTGTAGCTATGCAGTCAACAGGCGCAGTGCAGATTGCACTCACTTATCTATTCAAATTGAACTGGCATATCGCTAGGGAGTTTGAAGAGGTTAGGCAAAAAGATAAGTTTGTAAAAGCTCTAAAGAAAGCGGCAACAGAAGGAGCGCTTGGCGATATTCTGGGGTCAACATCAGAATTGAAAACGGAGTTAACCCTTAAAACTTCAAAGGCGAAAAGTACGAGGCAAGCGCTATCCGAGTTCAGAGTACTTCCTGAGTATCAAGAAAAAGAGAATCGCGTGAGCGAAATCAGTCGTGAACTGGCAGAGATTTCAACATCGGACATCACCGACAAAGAGTGGTTACTGGAACTCAAACAAGTAGTGAAGGAAGAAAGTGTCCCTGACACCCAAAGAGCATTCAAACTATTTGAAGAAGCTGAGTTAGAATTACCAGAACTAGTGCAGCGTAGATTTGAGGAAGTAGCTAAATTTCATGAATCCATCGTTCAGAATCGCAGAGATCATTTGCGCCAAGAAATTGCAGATATCGAGGAAAGAATTACTGGCAGGTTGGGTAGAAAGAAACGCCTAGATTCTGAAAGAGCTGAAATCATGTCTTTACTTCAGTCTCATGGAGCACTAGACCAGTATACCAAGCTTCAAGCAATGCTCAGCAAACTCGAAAGCGAAATAGAGTTGTTGGGGAAAAAGGTAGAAGCCACAACTAATTTAGATGATAAAACAGATGAAATTAAGGTTGAACGCCACAATCTTCAGCGAAAAATGCGAATAGACCATTCCGAGCGTGATGCGCTAATCAGTGAAGCTATTCTTTCGTTTGCCGATTTTTCAGATCAGTTATACGACGAGTCAGGTCGTCTGACAATTGACCCAACAAACAATGGGCCTAAATTTGAATTTGATATCCCCGGTAAGAAAAGCATGGGTAAGTCTAAGATGCAGGTTTTTTGTTTTGACATGACATTGATGAAGCTGTGGTCTTCTGAAAAGGCCCGGCCAGACATTCTAATACATGATAGCGCTCTATTTGACGGTGTTGATGAACGGCAAATAGCTAAAGCGCTGGTTATTGGTGCGAGGGTGGCGAGAGAGCATAACTTTCAGTATATCGTGACTATGAACTCTGATGACCTTCCTGATATGAGCGAATTCGAAGACTTTGATTTAGACGAGCATAGAGTGGATCTAGAGATTACTGATGAAGATACAGGCGGGCTTTTTGGTTTTAGATTTTAAGAAAATCTCCTGATTAGTTACTTATCTTTGCTTTGCAAGGAAGTAATACCTGTGTGTGTCTGGGGCATATATATGAAAGATAGTTAACGATTATGTATACTGTATTTATAAACAGTAATCGGGGCGGTGGGAATGGATCTTTCAAACACATTAGATAAAATCGGACTGTACGTACTTTCACTGTTGGTTTTATTTGTATTTATTATATTTTTGACGGTTGATGTTCCGTTGTGTTTAGGTGAACGCTGCGATTTTGTTGGCTTTAGTGCACTAGCGGATATTATATGGAAAAACTTTTCCAGCATCTTATCGCTTTTCGGCTTAGTAGCAGGTGTTTATTTCTATTTTCGTTTTGAGAATGAAGTCAAAGGTAGCTCTTTGGACGTCATGACGATTGAGAAGTCCAGTAGCGAAAGCTATGAACACTTGGTGTTTCTAGCAACCTATATCCTACCATTCATTGGATTTACTTTTGATGAGCCAAGGAAAACGATTGCTTACTTCTTACTTTTGGCGGTTATTGGATTAATTTTCATCAAAACCGACAAATATTATGCCAACCCAACGTTGGCTTTACTGGGTTACAAGCTGTTTAAAGCTGAAGTGCGTTGTAGGGGCACTCAGTATAAAAATATGGTCATTATCTCAAAGAGTGAATTGAGTGAAGGTGATCAAGTAAATTTCAAGTTCTTATCCAATAGTGTTTGTTTTGCAAGGAAGGTCGAATGACTGTTGAACAGTTCAAAAACAAGGTAAGTGCAATTGTTGATGATTGCGTGGGTATCAAAATGTTTTTTGTGGTTGGTGAAGCAAACATTAAAGACTCGGATGTCGATAATGATGCTCTGGTGCGTTTGAAGACAAGCATGGTCGCTAGGCTGAAGACTGGAATTGTGGAAAATGAATCTTTGTCAATCCCGCTTTTATCGGACGCGGATGAAAGGAAAAATGCACTCTATAGGTTTGACTTTGACGACAAGCCACTTGAATTTGACCTGTTAGAGCAAGCCTTACAATTAAGAGTTAATGCGCCGGATAAGTACCAAGTCGGGGACGGAAACTTTGATGACATCAGCGCAATAATCGTTGTGCTGACTGGACGAAACAACGAAACCATCACTCTATACAAGCATCAGTACACAGTGTCAGTACTCAAAGCTGAACAAGGTGCATTGAATCTATTCAAATCAAATAATAGATTGTCTGAACTTGACTCAAACATCCTGAAGATAGATCCCAATTACGTATTTCTTAAGCTTGATAACGATTATTACGTTGAAAATGTTAAAACTCTAGAATCATATCTTGGGTTCCACGATGTAATTAAAGACACAGCAGCCAAATGCGTAGCAAAACTTACAGATATGGCTTTGATTGAAGATACCGCTCCGCTAGTCGAAAGGGTTGAGGGTGAGGATATGGCATTCTCTCGTAAACTAGCTAAGGTAGCTCGCAACTCGCCAGTAATGGGAGCCGTAGCAAACAACGACATCATCGTATTCGCACAGAAACACGAATATTTGTCAAAATTGTTAAAACTAAATGATGCAGGCGATAAGTTTGTATTAAAAACCAAAAAGTCTCAGGACCATTTCATTAAGCTAATGAGTGATGATTACTTGGAATCAGAATTGACAAAAATCCAATATGATAGCTTGGCAAAGGACAAACTAAGCTAGAACCATTATGGAAAATACTCTTCTATGTCCAACATTAAGACCAATATTTGAGCTAGAGATAGCTCGTGGCAACGAGGTTGAGTCAACTGAGTCCGGTTGGACAAATTGCGTATTTTCTGTAGTTATGAAAAATAGACTTTGCCATGATTCAGTTGAAAAATTTAAGTTGCCATATAGTGTCAGAAAGTGGAAGAACACTGATGGACACTATGCACTCGAAACTGGATATTTGGGTGATAAGTACAAACACTCAATAGCAGGTCCAACGGATTGAAGTCTGGTTTTGCTGAGATATTTGAACATGAGCCAACTCAATGGGGCTTGAGAGGCGATCCGTTATTATGGCGGGAACTGAAGTCTCGGCTGAAACATGATGAGATGCCAAATACGCCAGACGAGTTAATGAAAGCCCTAGAGACTGAGTTTAAAAATTGCACTGGCCACAGTATTAAAGAGAGAAGCATTTACTATTGAGCGATTTAAGAGTCACGGGATGTCTAGTGGCGGTATAAGCCCGATATTTTGGAATGAAGTCGCCTTTCCTTTACTTGTTTCTCGAAATCGAACGGCTTAGCAGTATTTAAATATTTTGTCAGCTTATGGTTTATTATGGGTTTTAATTGTCATTTTTTGGAATTAACTTGCGATCACGGGAAATTTTTAGTGCAGAGAAGACGCGGTCTGCAAGGACATCATTTTGCCAACTTATGCTTTAATCAATAGCGTTGTAGATTGCAGAAACGCGCCGCTTTTGTGCTTATTTATAAAAGCGTGTATCGATAACGCTGTTCAAACAAGTGATCGCTAGACAAGCAATCTTATTGCTACACGAAGCAAAGTAGAAACGCCGAGATACTATCCTGATACGGAAATTTCTCGGCGTTTTAGTTTGTGCATCTGCAATAAAATACTGCCACGCATAATTACGCTGGTGCCGTTTAGGATAAGTAGCGGCCAGCTTTGGCTTAATGGCATTGTTAGGCCAAACAATAAAGTGCTAACGTCTTTTATCAATATATTGCGAAACAGCGCAAATGACAGCGACCCCACTTTTTGTCTGCGCTGCAGTACAAACCACTGGTGCAGTGAACCTTGAAATAAGATAACGGTAACGACCAGCATTAAGGTATTTGCGCCAAGCTGTGCAAGCGTTGGGAAAGGGCGAAAAGCAATGGAAAGTGTGCCACCAATGAGAGCTAGCAGAGCAACAGCGGCAACGTAACCTGAAATTGTAGTGCGCCTGTGTTGCCATATTTTCCAAATGATAATGAGCGTAAGTATGAGCGCGCCAAATCGTGTCCACACCAAGTAATGGTTGAAAGGCTCTACCGAAATGCCAAATAGGAAAATTGAGAAAAAGGCAAAATAGCTAGAGCCAAACTGGTTAAGTGACAGACTGTGGTTAGCATCGTCACTTTCGCTAGAAACGGGCACTTGAAAGCGCGTCATGGCCTTAATTTGTGACCATAATCCTAACCATGTCAGTAAAAACAGCGCGGCACTGGCAAAGCCTAAAATGTGGTAAAGCACCCAATTTGCTCCACGTTGAAAATGTTCTAGCTCGTGAATGCCCCAGTGTATCACAGGACTGGCACTGTTCTGGCATGTTCTGACATATGGCATGCAAACAATCACTATTAACAAAGCACTGCAGCAGGGGCTAAAGGTGTTATCGTTTTTTCGGTATCGATGACACCCAATATGTTTTCAAAACCGGTATTGAACTAGCAAGGAGGTTTATTTTGGCATTGCACTCAGTTTCTTCATCAACCCGCCAGCTAGCGGTAAGCGACAAAACCACAACGCTATTATTTGATCACGACGGTACCCTTATTGACTCAGAATCCGTACATTTTGACCTGTGGAAAGACATTTTGCTGGGGTACGATGTTGAATTAAGCGAGGATTTTTATTGTGAAGTGATGGCGGGTATTCCAGTAAAGCAAAATGCTGTCGATCTCGTCGAACATTTTAATATTGATGTAGCGCCGCAGGTGCTAGCAGAGCAAAAACACAAAAGCATTAGCGACTACTTAGATAAGCAAGCTTTTCCCTTAATGCCGTTTGCTAAAGAAACCATTGAACATTGTGCAAACAAAGGTTACACCATTGGCATTGTGACTGGGGGAAGTAAAAAGTCGGTGGAAAAAACCTTATCTCAGTATGGTTTAAGTGCTTATATTTCTTGCGTGGTTGCCGTGGAAGATGTCGAAAACAGCAAACCAGCACCTGATTGTTACGCGCTTGCAATGGACAAGCTAGGAAAAATACCCGGTGAATGTGTGGCAATTGAAGACACGCAAACCGGCATGACAGCGGCACTTGCTGCAAACCTAGCCTGCGTTGTGATACCCACGGATTTGTCGAAACATCATAACTTGTCTGGTGCCACAGTGCGATATACAAGCTTGAAAGACTGGGTGGACTGCGAACTCGTTTTTTAGCGAATGCAGTGGAGGTTAATTGCCGACTTGTCGTGCCACTTGTCACTGGTGGCGCGAAAATAGATAACGTAGTATAACCAGCACGTTAGGGCGTAACTTTCTTTGTTTTACAGCAAAGAACGCCAGAGGCGCTAACTTATTTTTTATTCATTGTTATGACAGGTACAGCTGATTTCTCATGATTTTGCGTAGCGTAAAATGGCTTTTGATTACTCTTGCCATCATTGTTGTTCTGCTTGTAGTAAGCGTTGCTACGATTACGGTTTTGGCTGTGCAAAAAACGCCATTAGTCGCATCGACAGCGCCCACACAGCTAGATGGTGCTGATAGCGTTAATGAACTCCTCGGTCAGCTGCAACAGGCGTTTTCTCGCCGAGAAGAAGGCCATCAAGTTACGCTCACCGAAACCCAAGTCGAAAGCTTAGTGGGTGTGTTACAGCGTGCATTACCTGACTTTAAGGGCGTAGTGAATATCACGCCGTTGGCGGGAACCATTAACGTCACTTACGCTATCAACAATACGGGGTATTATGTAAATGCGTCAGCACTAGTACTGCCTGGAGATAGCTTGCGTATAGAGCAAGTCCAAGTTGGCGACTTAACCATTCCGGGTCGTTTTTTACTTGGGTTTTTAGAGCGTACGGTGAACTCTTATACGCAATCAGAAATAGCCACCATTGCGTTATCGCGGGTTGAACGTGTGACCATGAGAAGCGGTGAACTTACCCTTGATGTTGGGCGTTTAGATGAGTTGCTAAGCGAGTTAAACGTGGTGGCGTCGAACATGTCGGTAAGCGAACAGACCGAGCTTCAGCAGTTATCTGCGTACTATTTACGGTATTTGTCTGGTAGAGAAATAGCCTTATCAAATAAACCGGTATCCCTTATTGAATACTTGCGCGAAGGGATGGCGCGGGCGAGAGAGCAAAGCCAAACCCCTCAAGATGCAGTACTGCATAATAATGCGGTAATCCTCGCTTTAGCGGTTTACGTTGGGCATCATCGTGTTGGGACTTTGGTGGGCGACATACAGCCAGATTCCGAAAAAGCGTTAAAGCCTCGCAGAGGTGCTGTGCTGCACAAGCGCAACGATTTGGCTCGTCACTTTATTATTTCTGCTGCATTAGAGTTAATGGCTGAACAAGGTATGTCTTTAGCAATTGGCGAGTTTAAAGAGCTAATGGACCGGGGCAACGGTGGTTCGGGCTATAGCTTTGTAGACTTAGCGGCAGATATGTCGGGCACTGAGTTTGCAAAGGTTGCTACCCATCCAAATACTGCGATGGAAGTGCAAAATGCGATTGCGCGCATTCAAAGTGAACTTGAAATCATCCCGCCTATTGAAGGGCTGCCCGAAGGCTTAAGTAAGCAAGTATTTACCGAGCAGTATCAGCGGGTGGACAGTGAAGCCTATTTGAAAGAAGTGCAGGAAATTAAGCGGAGAATTGCCTTGCTACCGCTTTATCAAAAATAAGCGGTAAGGCGCGTGAGAGTTCGCCGTAAGCGAGAAGCTAATGTCAAAAAAAAGCCCGCAAATAAAGCGGGCTTTTCGTTTATAGATATATTTTAGCCCGCGCTAGCTTTTAGATAGGGATTGCTGAAATTGCGCAATGGTCACCAGTGCCAGCTCTATTTTTTTAACTAATGGCGCTAGGGCTTGTTTGGCCGCATCATCATCCAGTTCCTTTAGCGATTGCCAGTCATTTGCAATCTCTTGAACATATGGACCAAAGCGTTTTGCTGATGTGCTAAACCCACTGTCATCTGCGAAAACGGCTGCAAACTTCCCTTTTTGATCGCGCTGTAAACTATCTAGTATTTGGTCGGCATCAACAGCTTTGCGGTGCAGCGTTTGAAGTGTTTCTTGAAGTTGTTGATGGACAGCTTGCATCTCTTGGCTCTGTTGCATGGTCACGCCTTTTCTTTCTAATGTAATCCGGTGCACGCGTTAGCCGCACACTTAATGTTCATATATATTGCGCAGCTATCATTTATGCTACGCCGAATGTATCACGGTAAATAATGATTAAAGTTTCGCCTTTCAAGGCCGATAACCTGAAGTCAGTTGTAAATTACGAAGTCTGCGGGTAATTGAGCCGCTTGCTATTTATGTAATGGACAACACGCCGTAAGGGTGGGCAATTCTGCCCATTTTTTTACTTTGCTACAAGCAACAAAGGAAAATGGTATGGATCTACAAGGTACTAGTGCCTCTGGAACGTCCGGTGCGTCACTTGAGTTGGCCTCTCTTAAGTTGGCAAAAAGCCAGCAAGAGCAAGAGGGAAAAGCGTCGCTTCAGCTGCTGGAATCAGCCGCTGACGTACCAAAAACGTCATCTTCAAACCCCGCGTTAGGCGCCAACATTGATACCTACGCGTAAGTTACGGATGCAAATGTAAGTCGATAGGCGTTTTGCCGGGTTGACCGCCAATTTCTCTCACCAGTTTTGGCACCAAGAAGCCCGGCAGGCGCTTTATCGCTTCTTCCATAATTGCGCGGCCTTCATCATCACTCACATAAAAATGACTCGCACCCTGCACTTTATCTAACACGTGCAAGTAATAGGGCAGTACTCCAGCCTCAAATAGCGTTTCACTTAAATCACTTATGGCATCGCCGGAATCGTTTACGCCTTTTAGCAATACCGATTGATTGAGCAGAGTCACACCTCTCTCTCGTAGTGTGTTTAATCGGGATTTTAGCGTTTCTGACATCTCATTTGCGTGGTTTGCGTGCAGCACTAATACTTTTTGAAGCGGCAATGCGCTAAACCATTCAACGAAGTCATGGCTAATTCGTTCTGGTAGCACTACCGGCAGACGGCTATGAATACGCAGTCGTTTTATATGGGGAATGGCGGCAATTTCGTTGGCTAACCATGACAAATGATCATCTTTCGCCATCAGTGGGTCGCCACCTGAAAAAATCACCTCATTAATTTTGTTATTACTGCGAAGGTATTCAAGCACATCAAGCCATTGGTGCTTACTTACCGCATTGTCGGCATAAGGAAAATGGCGTCGAAAACAGTAACGGCAGTTTACTGCACAGCCAGTGCGAACCATTAACAACACGCGAGAATCGTATTTGTGCAGTATGCCTTTGCCTGCGGTGTCGTGCTCGTCTAACGGATCTTCGCTATAACTGGGTGATGTTAGGAATTCATCGCTGAGCGGCATGACTTGCAAAAACAGCGGGTCGTTGGGATTTTCTTTTTCCATCAGATCCACAAAATGTCGTGGAACACGCATAGGAAAAAGACGACGTGCTTTAATGTGTTGTGCGTATTTTTCTTGGTCTAAACCTAAGTGTTGCAATAGCTTTGCAGGATCAGTAAAGCTACTTGCTAATTCTTTTTGCCAGTTATGCTCTACAGAAATCGGTTTTTTAGGTATTATTTGTTCCACGAAACTTTTTGTACCTTATGTTTAGACAGAGGAATTATGGCTAATTACAGCACTAACGAGTTCAAAGGCGGCCTGAAAATCATGCTGGACGGCGAACCTTGCAACATTCTAGAAAACGAATACGTAAAGCCGGGTAAGGGCCAAGCGTTTAACCGCGTAAAAATCCGCAAGCTTATTTCAGGTAAAGTTTTAGAAAAAACTTTCCGCTCAGGTGAATCAGTAGAAGGCGCTGACGTAATGGATACGGAACTTGCCTACTTGTACACCGACGGCGAATTCTACCACTTTATGAACAACGATACATTCGAACAAATCGCTGCAGACGAAAAAGCGGTAGGCGAGAATACCAAGTGGTTGGTAGAGAACGACGTTTGTACCATTACATTGTGGAACGGTTCACCTATCACGGTTACGCCACCAAACTTTGTTGAGCTAGAGATCACTGAAACTGATCCTGGTCTTAAAGGTGATACAGCGGGTACAGGCGGTAAGCCAGCAACGCTGAGCACTGGTGCAGTTGTTCGCGTTCCTCTATTCGTTCAAACCGGCGAAGTTATCCGTGTAGATACGCGCTCTGGCGAATACGTGTCTCGCGCACAAAAATAGTATCTGAGACATTCTGTTTACGTGTAAAGCCGGTACCTTTGTGTACCGGTTTTTTGTTTTAGCTAATCTTCTTAGGTTTGGACACATGCAATCTTGGCAGCCTACTACCACTCATGAAGCGCGTGTTGCGCGAGCAGAATTACTCAGAACAATACGTGAGTTTTTTTACGCACGAAACGTTCTAGAGGTAGATACGCCTTTACTTTCAAACGGTACGGTTACCGATGAGCATTTAGACGCGTTCGATACACAATTCAATTTTGGCTCATCCGGTAAGCCAACTACGCTGTATCTTCAAACGTCACCTGAATATGCCATGAAGCGGTTACTATGCGCTGACAGCGGTAGTATTTATCAAGTGTGCAAAGCGTTTCGCCATGAAGGGGAAGGCCGCTGGCACAACCCTGAGTTTACCATGCTAGAGTGGTACCGCTTGGACTTTGATCATTTTGCATTAATGGAAGAGGTCGACGCTTTATTGCAAGAAACACTGGCGACAGCTCCAGCCGACAAGATGACGTATCAGCAAGCTTTTCAAACCTTTTTAAATATTGACCCGTTAAGTGCTGATAACGACGTTTTGCTAAAGGTAATGGAAGAGCAGAACATAGATATTCACGCGCCGCAAAATCTAAGCTATGACAGCAAGTTACAACTGTTATTCAGCTATGTAATCGAACCTAAAATCGGTAACGAAAAACCGTGCTTCATCTACGATTTCCCTGCTTCTCAGGCGGCGCTTGCCAAACTAAGCCCAGTTGATGAACGGGTTGCCGAACGCTTTGAGGTGTATTACCAAGGCGCTGAACTTGCTAACGGTTTTCATGAGTTAAGTGCAGCAAAAGAGCAGCGGCTGCGTTTTGAAACGGATAACAGAAAGCGCGAAGAACATGGCCTTCCCACTAAGCCCATTGATGAGAATTTCTTAAGTGCGCTTGACGCAGGTTTGCCACCGTGTGCGGGTGTGGCGCTGGGCATCGACAGGCTGTTAATGCTTAAAATCAACGCGAAGCATATTCAAGGAGTGATCAATTTCACTGTGAGTAGGGCTTAGTACCTTCGTGCCCAATTAGCTATGAATTGCTTAAACCTTGGGTTCCAGTAGGCGCGTCCGATTAAATTGCAAAAACATAAGATTAAGTGAGTAAAGCAGCGGTTGACAAGCAATGGGTAATGGCTAAAATGTTATAACATCACTAAATAATGTTATAACATCCACAGAGGGATACCCATGAAAATGCGTTCGCTGCTAAGTTTGTCCATAGCAGGGCTGTTAAGTGCGCCTGTGTATGCCACCACAGTAACGGGAAAAGTCACCGACACGGCAGGGCAACCTGTTGCAGGGGCTGAAGTAAAAATCGAAGGCAGCCGCCGTGTAGCATACACCGATGCAAATGGTATTTACCGTTTTGACGATGTAAAGCAGCCACATATTCATTTACATGTTTATTCTTCAAACTACATTCATGGTGATAACGACTTAGGCGACGTAAATACGGATCAAAATGTAGATTTCGTTTTAAAGCCTGCATCCGTCGAAAATATCGTGGTTACCGCCAATGCGCTTCAATCATCAGTACTGGAATCTGTTACGCCAGTGACAGTAATTGGTGCTGAAAAATTACGTAAAATAGAAGCACCAACCTTAGGGGAAACCCTAAAAAACGCTCCGGGTGTGCACAGCACTTATTTTGGCCCGGTTTCAAGCAGCCCAGTTATTCGCGGTAATGATGGCCCGCGCGTAAAGATTGTTCAAAACGGTTTGGATGTATCTGATGTATCTCGAGTAGGTCCAGATCACAATGTTGCCACCACACTTTCAAGTGCAACGCAGGTGGAAGTACTTCGCGGTCCTGCAACGCTTCAATACGGCAGTGGCGCTATTGGTGGTGTGGTTAACGTGGTTGACAAACGTATTCCTCAGTATCAGATAGACGGCGTAGAAGGCGAAGCTGAAACTAGCTATAGCACAGTGAATAACGGCTCGTATACCCGTGCAGATGTAACGGGTGGCAGTGGCAATATTGCATGGCATGTCGACGGGTTTTATCGCGATACAGATAACGCGGATATTCCGGGCTTTGCGTCTATCGACCCCGATGAAGATGAACCAAACGGTGTGCTAGAAAGCAGCGCAATGGAGACGCGTAACGTCGTTGCAGGTTTATCTTACGTGGCCGAAGAAGGCTACTTCGGTTTCGCTGTTGAACAACTCGACAACAAATATGGCGTACCTGGCTATAGCCATGCTCATGGTGAGGAAGAGCATGAGGGCGAAGACCACGATCTTGAAGAACATGATCATGAAGAACACGCTGAAGAAGGCGTGTTACTTGATGTAGATATGACCCGTTATCAAGCAGCCGGTGAGTGGCATTCACCCTTTGAAGGAATAACTAACCTTAAATTTGCCGCAGCTTACACCGATTACGAACATGCTGAGATTGAAGACGGTGAGCCAGGCACGGTATTCACAAATGAATCGAGCGACATTCGCCTGTCTGCTTATCACGAAGAAGTGAACGGCTGGCACGGCGTATTCGGGCTACAGTTTAATCATAGCGATTACAATGCCGTGGGCGAAGAAGCCTTTACCCCAGCTAATACTACATCGAGCTACGCACTTTATCTTATAGAACAAAAGAAAGTAGGTAATGTAACCTTTGAGCTTGGTGGCCGACTAGAGCGAACGACATTAGATGCTGATGCCAGCGAAGTGGAACTTGACGTATTGCATGATGAGCATGAAGGCGAGGAGCATGCTGTTGCTTTCAACTTCCCTGACTACGACTTTACCAGCCTATCGCTTTCAGCGGGCGCTAACTGGGAATACCAGGAAGGTCACTCGGTTGCCGTTACGTTGTCACGCAGTGAGCGTGCGCCTAGTCAGCAAGAACTTTTCTCTGCTGGCCAGCATTTAGCAACCCAAAGCTACGAAGTGGGTTTAGTATTTGATATGGATGAAGAAGGCCATATCGAAGAAACACTTAAAGGCGTAAAAGAAGAAGTTAGTACCAACCTAGATATTACTTTCCGTAAATTTACCGGTAGCTGGGGCTATAGTGCGTCTTTCTTCTACAATCAGGCAGATGACTATATCTTCCAAACAAGCACAGGCTTAATTGCGCTCAGCGAACACGAAGAGCATGGACATGATGAACACGGCGATGAAGAAGGCTTGCCAATTTATTATTTCCAACAGGCTGACGCTGACATCTGGGGCTTCGAAGCAGAAACTTACGTTGATTTATCAGACACGCTACGCTTAACCGTATTTGGTGACTATATCCGCGCAGAAATTGAAGACGACAACCTTCCGCGCACGCCGCCTATGCGCTTTGGTAGTGAATTAAGCTACGTGAACGATGGTTTAAGTGCTGACGTGGGCTTTACGTGGTACGACGACCAAAATGAAGTTGCGTCATTTGAGACTGCAACCGACGGTTACACCTTGGTTAACGCAAGCGTGCAATATGAATTTGGCACACAGGGCATTGACTGGGTAGTGTTTGCGCGCGGTGAAAACCTAACTGACGAGGAAGCCCGTGTTCATACATCTTTCTTAAAAGACCAAGCACCGCTTCCAGGTAGAAACTTTACTATGGGTGTGAGAGCGTTGTTTTAATTAAACAACTCCACTGCGGTATACAAGGCGATGTATTGGGGCTCTCAGTACATCGCCTTTTTTATACTAGGGGAAAGTGGTCAGTACGATTTTTTCCAGTTGAATAAACTGCAAAGATAAACATGCTTAAGATGGTAAACGTCGAGCGGTTGTGAAGTAGAGGTGAAAATGAATGACATAGCGAATTGGTTAAGTACGCAAACCGAAAAACACATGGTGTTAGGTTATGGAAGCTTACTTAGCAAAGACAGCCGAGAGCGCTACTCCAACATTTTTACACCAGGGATCTCTGTGACGGTTTCAGGCTTCGAAAGGGCATGGGTGACGCGTAGTCTTCATGAAAAACAGACTTACGTTGGCGCCGTGGCCAATGCGCATTGCAAATTAAACGCCCAGCTTATCCCAACACAAATTAACCCTGCCTTACAGGAGAGAGAAAAAGACTATCGGTTTGTCGAAGTAAGCGCTAAAGCACTCAACTTTCATCAACACAAGGGTTCTGCGTCTCTAGACGATGTGCTTGCACAATTTACCTTTTGGATTTGCGAAACACTCGACTGTACACAGGCAAATGACGCCTATCCCGTACATCAAACGTACGTAGATACATGCTTGAGTGGATGCTTAGAGCACGGTGGTATAGAGGAAGCCGAGCGATTTATCGTCCATACATCGTTGTGGGAGCACCCAAGAGTAAACGACAGAGCGAACCCAAAGTACCCCCGCGCGGCAGTGGTCAACCCAGACCACTTTGAGCACATAGACAGGCTTCTATCAAAGAGATAGTGTTTGCCTTAGGTCTTACTTCTAGTTATACGTTCAAATGTAGAGGTACAAAAGCGAGTACTACATGCGCGTCATAAAAACTTTGCTAAAAGGATTAGTGTGAACACAAACACCGCTATTTTTACAAACGATAAAATAACGCTACGGCCGCTTACTTTTGATGATAAACACTGGGTACTTGCGCTGCAGCAGGACCCGCTATGGCTTAGATACATTGGAAGTAAAAATGTCCATACAGTAGACGATGCGTGTGACTACATTGGCAAAACAAATGCGCAGCGCGAAGAGTGGGGATATGGCCTGCTGGCTGTCGAATTAACCGAAACCAAACAACCGTTAGGGGTTTGTGGTCTCTTCAATCGCTTTGCATTTGAATGTCCAGATTTAGGCTTTGCCATGCTGCCTGAAGCAAGAGGCAAGGGTATATGTTATGAGGCATGTCAGTGTGTTATAGCGTGGTCTGCCTCTGAGGGCTATCGTTTTTTAACAGCCATGACGCACCCAGAAAATATGGCGTCGCAGAAGCTTTTACAGCGCTTAGGATTTAACAAGCAGGGCTTTTACTTCGACAAAACGTTCCCAAAACAGCATTTGTTCAGGTTGGAATTACAGCCATAAAGCATTGCTCTTTATGGCTGTTAGTATCTGTTAATCGCTATAAGGGCGGTAACACGGTCATCTTTTTAATAATGATCGGCTCAATGGGTACGTTATTCGCGTTAAGGCGAATCGAATATTCAGTTTCTACTTCCGACATGGCATCAACAATATCTTCGCCTTCAACAATTACGCCAAAAACCGCGTAGCCCCAGTCTCTTCCGGGGTTTAAGCTGCTGTTGTCATTCACGTTGAAGAAAAATTGTCGGTTTGCGGTATGCGGGTCACCTTGTCTTGCCATTGCAATGGTGTGCAGGTCGTTAGTCAAACCGTTACCAGACTCATTGAAGATATCTGGAAAGTTCGACTTGCCGTTGAAGTCTGCCGTATAACCACCACCTTGCACAACAAAACCAGGCACGATGCGGTGAAAAATGGTGTCTTCGTAGGCGCGCTTATCCACATAACGAAGAAAGTTATTTACGGTAATTGGCGCACGTCTTCTGTCCAGTTCAACCACAATATCGCCCATGGTGGTTTCTATTTTCACCCGAGGGTAATAGTTATCTGGCTGAACCTGAGACCCATCGTCTTTTTTGGCCATAACGGGTGAAATGCTGCCTATTAACATGATGGCGGTCAGCAGTGATAAAAGTATTTTCTTCATAAAAACGCCTTTAAATGTTTTCCTTAATTCGCGCACGTTTTTTAATCGCTTAGCGTTTTGAAGTGCCTAAGATAACGAACTTTTTGTCACTCGCAAGTACCTTAGCGCCACCAAACAACTTTTTAAGTTTAATGTGATAGTCGAGGTGTCGGTTACCAACCACAACTAAGTGACCGCTTTTAATAAGTACGTCCCGGGAATCAGTGAACATTTGCCATGCAATATGGTCAGTGATTGCGTTTTGTTGATGAAACGGTGGGTTACACAGAATTTTGGTAACAGCGGGTTTATTCTCTCTATTGATTAATGTTTCAAGGCAATTACTTGCAACAAACTCACATTGATCAATTTTATCCGGGAAGTTGTTGAGCACATTGAGTCTGGCACTTTCTAATGCCATATACGACTCATCCACAAATATTACTTTGGCATCAGGGGCAAGAGAAAGGGCATTAACCCCCAGTACTCCGTTGCCGCAGCCTAAATCTACCAACACATCATTAGCGCTCACCGTCATATGTTCAAGCATAATGCGAGCCCCTATATCTAATGACTGTCGGGAAAACGTATTCGCCAGATTGTCTATAGTTAACGCCGTTCCCATCGTACTTTTACACTGCCAGCGCGTCGGATAGGGCGAGTCAGATAGTTTTATTGACTCACGAGGCGAAGCGAACACAAGCCGCGATTTCTTCTTGGCAAGGGACGTGGTGGTGGGGCCAATATATCGTTCAAATAGGTTGAGTACGGATTTTGTGATGGTCTTCACTTTACCGGTTGCGATAACACGCGTGTCAGGTGTTATATATTTTTGTAAATCAATAAGCTGTTGTTCAAGAAGTGCAAGGGCGCGGGGGACCTTCAGCACAACAAGACTCGGCGCCTTTTCTGGCTTAAACGTTAAGCTTTGCACGCTAGTCAAGGTTTTCAGCGGCGCGGTTAGCAGGCCGTTTTTATTACCCGTTTCTGCATTACTCAGTAAATGATTGGCTTTTAAATTCTCAGAGAGTGATCGCAAAGATATGTAGGAGTCAGATACCCAGTAAGGTGCTAAGTGCGAAAACCAACAACCCAACGCGCCGAAATCGTCATTAAAAATCATCATTGAGCCATCATTGTCGCCACTGCCAATTGAAAGCGACGCTTCACTTAATAAGCTCTCAATGTGCTCAATAACGAGTTCATCAGCGCTATCCCATGCTTGAAGGCTTATGTGCTGGTGCTTTTCAGGGTAGCGAATAAGCGAGAATTGTCGGTCGGCAAAAATAAATTCTGTATTCATTGGAGTCTGTTTTCAGAGAAGGCTCAAAGCACTCACATACTTTTGGGAATGCCTATTTGGTTTATGTACGCGTTGCCTATCTTATCATATCAGCTACGCGGCTCTAACAGCCAAGAAGACTCAAAACGCGAATGTTTCGATGATAATAAAAGGTAAAACGTTTACTTTGTTTTATTTATGTGAAAATATTGTTAATGAAATCTCATCTGACCACTTGATAATTAACTGAGAAAACTATGAAAACACGACTGATAATTCTACTGTCCATTGCCTTTTCAACGCTCTCTCTAAATGTTAAAGCTGAAGTAACTTTCCCTGATGCCGCCTTTAGTAATTTAGATTACGGTTTGTATTGGTTTGACTACAACGACGCAAAAAAAGCGAATGTTAATGAACCTAATCCATACTACAACGCCAATAATAAAACGGTCATCTACATTCACGGATGGCAAAACGGCTCGGTAACGGAGCGTCGTCGCGAGACGTTGAATCGTTCAAACTCGGGAGGACCTAACGAAGACCTCGCATGGTATTGGTTAGATAGAGGGTATAATGTAGGGATTCTGTATTGGAACCAGTTTGCAGATGAGTCTGAAGTTAAAGATGCTGAAGCCAAGATTCATTCGGCTTCTGGTCCTCGAAATATGCGCTGGAAGTCGTCAAATGGCAGCTACAGCTCGGGACCAAGCTCTTCGGTAACACAGTTACTTTACAACTCACTCACGAATGGAATGCCTAACTTTAATGGTAGCGAGCTCCGCATAGCGGGTCACTCTTTGGGGAATCAGCTCGCGCTTACTATTTCAGAGAAATTAGACGATGCGGTAAATAGAGGTGTTCTGACATCATCATATCGGCCAAATCGTATCGCATTGCTCGACCCTTTCTATTCCATAGGCGAAAAATCTTATCTGAATAACGATTGGACTGGTGAGAGAAGTAAAAGCATTGTTGATGCACTAAAAGCTAAGGGAATTGCCATTGAAGCGTATCGTAGCTTGCCGGTTACCAGCACATTTCTTGCTGGTGACAATAACGCTAGCCTAATGAATAGCATTGCATTTTCAGAGCTAAAACCATGGAATTTTTCTTGGTGGCAAGTGGCTGAGAAGCACGGTGCTGCAGTGACTCACTATTTTTGGTCACGAGCTTTCAGCCCGTTGACACTTGACGGAAGCAATACCCAAGTACCGAGCGCATCGGCGAGCAGTACCGTAATCAAAACGTGGATGAACAAGAATAAAGGCGTTATTCAAGACAGCGGTGCATACAGTGCCACACCTGCAGATGACGACTTCAAAGAAAAATCACGCTTATAGAAGTTAACATCAATCCACATTAGCAATGCATGCGTAATTAAGGTGTAATTAGGGGAACTTCAAAGGTGTGTTTAAGCACTTTTGAGATCAAGTGCCCATAGCCAAAATTAAAAATCACCGGAAATATCATAGTTACGCATGCAGTTTTCTCTTTTCGAGACCCCAGAAAACAATAGCTCATCTCATAAGCTCCCGCTGTCAGAGGGCGATGTCACTTATTTTCCTCACGCGCTATCAAAAAATGATGCAGATACTTTTTTTGAGTTACTGAAGGCCGAGTTACCCTGGCGTCAGGACTCGATCAGATTGTTTGGCAAGCCGGTAAAAATTCCCCGCCTTCAGAGCTGGCACGGCGATGACGATTGCACCTATACCTATTCGAATTTAACCATGTCGCCAAATCCGTGGACGAACAGCCTTTTAAGCATTAAGGATTGTTGTGAAGCGTTATGTGCTGCAACCCAAAATACAAAGTTCAACAGTGTGTTAGCGAATTGGTATCGTGACGGACAAGATAGCATGAGCTTTCATTCAGATGATGAGCCTGAGTTGGGTATAAACCCGGTTATTGCATCCGTCACCTTAGGTGAAGCAAGGCCCTTTGTTTTTAAGCACAAAGAAACAAAGGAAAAGTATACACAGGTGCTTGAGCACGGCAGTGTATTAATTATGGCAGGAACAACACAAAGTCATTATGTGCACGGTATTGCGAAGACGGCTAAGCCTATCGGTGGTAGAATTAATCTTACATTCCGACATCTTATTCACAGAACAAGGTAAGCCAAATGCAAGTAAAAGCGTTTCTGGAAACTACGATTGAAGCTGCACTTAACCCGAGTTTTCTCGAGGTTGTAGATGAGAGTTTTATGCACAATGTTCCAGAAGGGGCTCAGAGTCATTTCAAAGTAACGGTAGTGAGTAATGCTTTTGAGGGTAAGCGCTTAATAGCGAGACACAGAGAAATTAACGGTCTTGCGGCTGAAGCGCTGCAGGGGCCTGTTCATGCGTTGGCACTTCACACGTATACGCCGACAGAGTGGGAAGCTCGAGGTGGGCAATCTATGGTATCGCCAAACTGCCTAGGTGGTAGCAAGCACGACCAATAACGCTCTTTTTGTACTAAATGGAAGTAGATTTATGACAAGCAGTGAAACGAAAAACAGCGGCGCGCTAGCCTCTTACTTAGACATCATTAAAACACCCTCTATTCAGGTGTTACTACTTGGCACCGGTTTTTTGCTTATGATGTTGTTTGTCTACATGGGCGTGCTGACTACGTTTGACGATGCGTTATTCAATGTAATTAGTGAAGCAGGCAATGTATCGGGTTGGAAAGAAGACGCGCTTCGCGATATCACCGCGTTAGGCAGTAATACGGCACTTATCTTTGTCACGATTTCAGTTGCCGGAGCCTTGGCGATGGCCGGTGAAAAGAAAAAGGCACTGACTTTTTTGATTGCTGTTGCCGTGGGGATCGCAACGACTTTCTTACTCAAAGCTGGCATCGACAGGCCTCGTCCTCCGCTGCCCATGCAGGATGTAAGTGTGTATACACAAAGCTTCCCCTCTGCACATGCTACCTTATCTACGCTTGTTTATTTCTATATCGCCTATTTGTTAACGTACTTCACGCAAAACGCTTCAGTAAAAGTGTGGATCTACATGGCAGCCACCTTTCTTGTATTTTGTATTGGCTTAAGCCGCATTTTATTGGGCGTGCATTGGCCTAGCGACATTATTGCAGGGTGGTTTGCTGGTGGCAGTATGGCTGCCTTTTGCTTTTATATCATCAAGTGGAAACGCAAACTGCGTATAAAAGGCGAAGGTTAAACGTGCAAGATCTCAAACGGCTAGGCGACATTATTAAGCGGGATCCTTTTCGCATGCGTTGCCTTCGCGCTTTGAGAGCGCTCGATTTACCGCAAGGGTACATTGGTGCTGGATTTGTTCGAAATGCCATTTGGGATGAGTTACACGCAAGAGCGACACCAACTCCGCTTAACGATATTGATGTGATTTACTTTAGTGGTGAAATTAATCCGCCGCAAAGTGTTGCGAGTGCCGATAATACATTGGAATCAGTACCTCAACCGCAAGCTTACTCATCAAATTCTGCAGCTGCTAAACCAGGGCTGAAAGCACAAGAACAAGCCATAGAACGCGAGCTAGCGCGTATGGTTCCTCAAGCTAATTGGCAAGTTAAAAACCAAGCGCGTATGCACGTAGCTCACGAGCACGCTCCCTATCAAAATTGCCACGACGCTATTTCTTATTGGATAGAACGAGAAACCTGTGTTGCGGTTCGTCTTTTAGCCAATGATGATTTAGACATACTCGCGCCATTTGGCTTGGAAGCAAACTTCGCCGGCACCATAAGTATTAACCCAAAATATCCAAGGCCCGAAGTTTTTAAACAGCGACTAGCTTCTAAGAATTGGCTTACTGTTTGGCCTTTGTTGACTTTAATTTCTCCTTAAGAGCTAGAACGCGCTTAATTAAACTAGAAGTGACTCAATTGAGCGTAGCTACCTTTGAGCAGTAGTCTTTGTTGTAATATTTACTATCTTAGCGGCAATAGCCGCTATGGTCGTATTTTCGCTCATAGCTTGTTTTTGCAGTCGACGATACGCGTTATTTTCGCTTAATCCGAATTGCTCCATTACTACCAGTTTTGCTCGCCCAATCAGTTTTTGTTCCTGTATTGCACGCTTGGCCTCTTCGAGCTCCCGACCCATATCTTCTATGTGTTGGGCCTGTGAACGCAGTAAATCATAAAAAGAGCGGTGAGCAGATAAAGTCTTCGTTTGCTCGTTAAGTGATAGCGTTTTGATTTCGTCTTCTTTGGTGTCTTCCGCGAGTCCAGGCATACTTGGATCGAACAATAAGGTGAGCGGTGAGCCATCAGTAGCGTGTTCATCATTGAAGCGCGTAAGCAACTGCTGATGATTGGCCATCTCATTTTTTGCATTGGCGACTTTACTGTTAGCTTGCTGAGTAAGGGCCTCAGTGAGCGCCACTTCGATAGTCTGCATTGCATCCATTCGACGTGTTGCTACATCAAACCAAACTTCCGATATTTCTCCGGCAATCGGACTGCCGTCACCAAGCTGTGCAATCATATTTCTAAGCTGTGTAATATCGATTGCAGCAGGGCTTTTGTTCAACGCGTCTAATGCATCTTTATGCGGCTTACAGCTAAACTCACAGAATATACTGAAGTGATGTTCTTGGGCATGCTGAAGCGCGGCCAGCTTTTCACAAAGGCGAACATCGAAATGAGTTTCTGCGAAACCAATAGCGCCCCACGCCCGCTCCTGCCCAGCGTATTCTTTTGCCTGCATAAAATTGAACAGTGCAACCAATAAGCGAGTGATTGTTGGGTCGCTTGCAATATCTGCCGCTTCAAAAATAACCGTAAGCAAACTGGCAACTAGACGACTATATGCTCGTGTAGATTCCAGTGGTGTCAGCAGCTGCTTGCTTACTTGTTCTCTCAGTCTGGGCAGGTAGTCCGTCGCCTGCATAGCAAGTGTAATGCTGCTCAACAACCGCGGGTTACCCGTTGTGATCTCATCTGTCAGGTAGAGCGATTTCAAGTGGCTTTTCAACATTGACTCCGCTTGCTCGCTAGCACTGACGTACTGCATTCGCTCAGCGGCATAACGCTCGCCTTTTGAAGCAAGAAAGATATTGCTGGCCCCACGCTCTTTTTGCAGTTCATGAATAAGTTCTCGAACGGCAATTACAATTCGACAATTACTAGATAGTTGCTCAAGCACGGTTATTTCGGCGTGCTTGGCCGCTAGCAAAAAGCGCTTAGTGGCGTCGCTACAAAGCGCAATGGTCTGTTCTGGTTCATGAAGCATGTTAAGGCCTGCTAATCTTCGGTACACACGTTTCGAATTTTCTATTGATGAGTGCATCTATTGGCGAAACGTTTTTTGAAACTCTTTGCTCTTAGCCCCCTGCACTCAGCAGAGCAATACGTGTACCAAGCAACACTTATGCCCTGTTTATTAGAATTAATGAAGATAAGCGTTAGAGTGAACAAAAACGCCCGGAGTGCTGACATTTAGCGGCATGTGGTTCGGCTGGAATTTTAACTTAAGGTGACTTTATAAGGGGGGACGGGAAGGTTAGCGGCGTTAAGAGGGAAGTTGAGAGAGAAGAAGCTGCGCCAAAATGGTGCAGCCTCGCAAACTATGTGGTTTTGCTTTCCGGATTAGTTTCTGACTACGCGAAGAAACCAACCTACAAACAGTGAAATTAAGAAACCGAAGAAGGCAATCATTGTGGTGATAGTTAACATTTGCCCAGAAAAGTCAGCATTCTCGCCAGTGTGCTCGCTAACCAGCATTCCTGATGCTTTAAAGATGAACAATGCTGCTACAGAAAATAGTAAAATAACGGCGGTCGACATGATAGTGGCTTTCCAATAAGCCTTCGGCGACATCCAATGAATAGCGCCTGCCACTAGCACGCACAAAATAGTCAGAATATAAGGTACCACTTTAACTCCTCGTTGAATAAGACTTGTGCCTTATTGCGACGTCTTACCGTAGCCCCGTATTAGAAATCGAAGCGCATTGAACGACGCGGTTAATAAAAACCATTATACGATGCCATGTACGATGCAATTTGTCAGCATTCGCTATTAAATTAAGCCCTGAGACCGAACATGAAAAATTGACAAGCTCACAGCATTAGGAAAGGGGCAAAGAGCCCTGCGCTTATCACGTAAGCGCCAAGTAGTTCGGACTGGGGCCTGTTGATCTTTGCTGCACATCAACGTTCAACAGGTCCTAGTAACAATCTATTAAAAGATTTTGCGCTACAATGGTGATAGAATCGCCGAAAAAATCTCCTACCTACTTGGTGTTCTGCTTTAACGCGGTGTACGCCATGGTGGGTTGTTGTGTTTAACATCTTAGCTTCTGAGAGAACATGTTCGATTTAATTACCAGTAAAGACAGCAACGTTAAAAACGACGTGCTATCAGGTATTACCGTGGCGCTTGCCTTGGTCCCTGAAGCCGTTGCATTCGCATTTGTGGCCGGCGTAGAACCAATGATTGGTCTTTATGCGGCTTTCATGATGGGCTTAATCACTTCCGCTATTGGTGGCCGACCAGGAATGATTTCTGGTGCTACCGGCGCCATGGCCGTTGTAATGGTGGCACTGGTTGCCCAACACGGCGTGCAGTATTTATTTGCCGCGGTTATTTTGGCTGGTTTACTGCAAATAATGTGTGGTATTTTCAAGCTCGGAAAGTTTATACGTCTGGTCCCATATCCGGTAATGCTAGGCTTCGTAAATGGTTTGGCAATTGTTATTTTCTTGGCGCAATTAGGCCAGTTCAAAGTGACCAACGCAGCCGGTGAATTACAGTGGATGGAAGGTACGCTGTTATATTGGATGTTAGGGCTTGTGGCGCTAACTATGGCTATTATCTATTTACTACCAAAGCTAACCAAAGCTGTACCGGCGTCGCTTGTAGCGATTGTTACGGTAACCTTGTTAGTACACGGTCTTGACCTTGAAGCGCGCACTGTAATCGACTTTGTTCGCGATTTGCTACCAGCTGACCAGCGCGACACCGCGACGCTAGCGGGTGAACTTCCTAGCTTTGCTATTCCTATGGTGCCGTTCACCTGGGAAACCTTCATGATCATTTTGCCTACCTCAGTCATTCTTTGCTTGGTTGGTCTAATTGAGTCGCTTCTTACTCTTTCATTAATTGACGAAATGACAGATACCCGCGGGCGCGGCAACAAAGAGTGCGTTGGCCAAGGCGTTGCAAATACCGTAAACGGTTTCTTTGGCGGTATGGGCGGTTGCGCCATGATTGGTCAAAGTATGATTAATATTAACTCTGGTGGCCGTGGCCGCTTGTCTGGTATCACCGCGGCGGTTGTATTATTAGGCTTTATTCTATTTGCTGCTCCGCTAATTGAAATGATTCCTCTCGCTGCCCTTGTTGGCGTTATGTTCGTGGTGGTTATCGCTACATTTGAGTGGGCGTCATTCAGAATTATTCGCGGCGTAAACAAAGAAGATGCGTTCGTACTTTTCCTAGTAACAGGCGTTACCGTTATCGCTGATCTGGCTATTGCGGTTGTGGTGGGTGTTATCGTTTCAGCACTGGTGTTTGCATGGAAACACGCTCGTCATATTGAAGCGAGATCCCATATCGATAACGACGGTTGGAAAGTCTATGAGCTAGACGGCCCGCTGTTCTTTGGCTCGGTATCGCATTTCAAAGACCTGTTTGATATCGCCAACGACCCTAATGATGTAGTTATTGACTTTAAAGACTCTCGCATTTGGGATTCATCAGGTATCGATGCGCTAGATACCCTTGCTGACAAATACGAAGAGCAGGGTAAAAAGCTACACATTCGCCATATCAGTGATGAATGTCGCTCACTGCTTCGCAAGGCCGATAAGTTTGTTGAAATTAACGTGGTTGAAGACCCTCGCTACCGCGTAGCGACGGATAAGCTGGCCTAAGTTATTTGATAGCCTTAATGCACCAAGTAAACACAGTTTTGCGCTTGTTTGGTGCAGTTGTGAAGTCTGAATAATGCTTATTTTGTAGTAAATCAAATAAAAACAATTATTTACGGTTTTGGCACTGAACTTGGATAGCTATAAACGTAAAGTGTGTTTTGGTGATTTGTGTCAATCGCTGAAAATTGTGTGATTTATAACACTCCGTAAAATGTGTTAGCCGACCTAAACCGTTGGCAAAATAGGCAACGAAGCCCGCATCAACGAAAGTTGAAGCGGGCTTTTTTTTGTCCCGAAAAAAGGGGAATACCATGACTTCATTGGACTCAAAACCGCAAATTGTCGTCGTAGGCAACGGCATGGTGGGGCATCATTTTGTTGAGCAGCTTCACCAAAGCGATGCCAATGTAGAAATAACCGTTTTATGCGGCGAGTCACGCCTTGCGTACGACCGCGTTTATCTGTCGTCTTTTTTTAGCGGCGCGAGTGCTGATGACTTAGCGCTTACTACTCCCGCTCAGTACGCCGAGTGGGGCGTAAACGTA
This sequence comes from Alteromonas sp. DY56-G5, assembly GCF_041414725.1. Taxonomy (NCBI): domain Bacteria; kingdom Pseudomonadati; phylum Pseudomonadota; class Gammaproteobacteria; order Alteromonadales; family Alteromonadaceae; genus Alteromonas; species Alteromonas sp. DY56-G5. Next base: position 100,499 of record NZ_JANHZQ010000003.1, read on the forward strand.
GTTACCAATGCCTTGGTTACCGATATAGACCGTGACAATAATAAAGTGACGACGTCGGAAGGGCAGGTGTTTAGCTACGATAAGCTTGTGTTAGCTACGGGCTCTTACCCATTTGTGCCACCCATTCCTGGCAACGATCAAGAGCATTGCTTGGTGTACCGTACTATAGACGATCTACTTGCTATTGAAGCGTCAGCAGCGGTGAGCAAAGTAGGGGTTGTCGTTGGCGGCGGTCTTCTAGGTTTAGAAGCCGCTAACGCACTAAAACAAGCCGGTCTAGACACCCACGTGGTAGAGTTTGCCCCGCAGCTTATGGCGGTACAGCTAGACCAAGCTGGTGGTAACGTGCTTAAAGATAAAATCGAAGCATTGGGCGTAATGGTTCACACCCAAAAGGCCACCCAAACTATCGAGGCTGGTGATACCTGCCGCTATAAAATGGTGTTTGCTGACGGCACTGCACTAGAAACTGACATGATTTTATTCTCTGCCGGTATTCGACCTTCCGATCAGCTTGGCAGAAAGTCAGCGCTAACACTGGGTGAGCGCGGCGGTATTGTCATTGATAACCATTGCGTGACGTCTGACCCAAACATTTACGCTGTGGGTGAATGTGCGCTGTGGGATAACAAAATCTTTGGTCTTGTTGCACCTGGCTACACCATGGCACGCACGGCCGTAAGTCATATTACAGGTGGCGATGCCGAGTTCGCTGGCGCAGATATGAGCACTAAACTCAAGCTAATGGGCGTAGAAGTGGGCTCAATTGGCGATGCCCATGAACGCACAGACGGAGCGCTTAGCTACACGTACTTAAATCAGCCCGAGGGCGTGTATAAAAAGCTGGTGGTAGATAGCGAGCAAAAGTACGTGCTTGGTGCTGTGCTCGTTGGCGATACCAGCGACTACGACACGCTCTTACAGTATGCACTTAATAATATTGAATTACCTGAACACCCAGAAAGCCTAATTCTGCCCTCATCCGATGCCGCACCGGCGTTAGGTGCCGATGCACTACCAGACACCGCGTCTATTTGTTCATGCTTAAATGTGACTAAGGGCGACATAGTTTCAGCCATTGAAGGCGGCTGTTGTAGCGTTGGTGATGTAAAAGGTGAAACTAAGGCCAGTACAGGTTGTGGAGGCTGTGCTGCCTTACTTAAAAATGTTGTGGATAGCGAACTTGAAAAGCGCGGTGTGGAAGTATCAAAAGCCATTTGTGAGCACTTCAACCATACCCGACAAGAGCTATTTCACATTGTTAAGGTAAACGGCATTCGCACCTTTGACGAGCTACTAGAGCAGCATGGTGAAGGTCTAGGGTGTGAAATTTGTAAGCCCGCTGTCGGCTCAATTTTAGCTTCGGTGTATAACGACTACATTCTTAAGGCTTCACATCTTCCTCTGCAAGACACCAACGATATCTACCTTGGCAACATGCAAAAAGATGGCACGTACTCGGTTGTACCGCGTGTACCTGGTGGCGAAATAACGCCTGAGAAGTTGATTCTGCTCGGCGAAGTGGCAAAAGAATACAACCTGTACACCAAGATCACGGGTGGTCAGCGCATTGATTTATTTGGAGCGCGCGTAGAGCACTTACCGGATATCTGGGAAAAACTGGTCGCTGGTGGTTTTGAAACCGGCCATGCTTACGCGAAGGCACTGCGTACCGTGAAATCGTGTGTGGGCAGCACATGGTGCCGCTACGGTGTACAGGATTCTGTTGGCACTGCCATTGACTTAGAGAATCGTTACAAAGGCTTACGTGCACCGCACAAAATTAAATTTGCCGTTTCGGGGTGTACCCGTGAGTGCGCAGAAGCCCAAAGCAAAGACATTGGTGTTATTGCTACCGAGCAAGGCTGGAACCTGTATGTTTGCGGAAATGGCGGTATGAAGCCTCGACATGCAGACCTGTTTGCCACCGATCTAGATACCGAAACCCTTATAAAGTACATCGACCGCGTGCTGATGTTTTATGTGAAAACGGCTGATCGCCTACAGCGCACATCGGTGTGGATGGACAACTTAGAAGGTGGGTTAGCTTACTTGCAAGACGTTGTGATAAACGATGCTCTTGGCATTAATGGTGAGCTTGAAGCACAGATGGATGCTGTGGTTGATGCTTATCAGTGCGAATGGAAAACCACCATTGAAAACCCTGAGTCGCGCAAGCGTTTCCGTCAATTCGTAAACAGCAATGCTAGCGACACCAATATTCAGTTTGTTTCAGAGCGAGGCCAGGTTCGCCCAGCTACTGAAGCTGAAAAAGTAGCAGGTAAAGATCAGTTCATTCCTGTCTCTATGGTATAGCCACTGGCTTATCAACCCTGTTAGGAGAATCAAATTATGTCAGCAGCGCAAAATGTAATGGCGTCAGAACCACAGCAAGTGCAATGGCACTATGTTTGTGAGACGAACGACTTAGTGACAAACAGTGGGGTTTGCGCCCTTGTCGACTCACAGCAAGTGGCAATTTTCAGTTTGAAGATAAACGGCGAAACCCAGGTTTTCGCCATTAGTAACTACGACCCTATTGGTAAAGCAAACGTACTCTATCGCGGGCTTCTAGGGTCGATAGGCGGTGCGCCTGTTGTTGCTTCGCCTCTATACAAAGAGCATTACTTTTTAGAAACCGGGCTGTGTAAAGAACACGACGATGTTTCCGTCACGGCTTACGCTGTGAAGGTAGAGGGCGAAAAGGTTTTTGTCGGTGTTTAAGCAAACTGCCTTTATTTGAACGCCCACATGAAAAAAGCCTTTTAGCAAAATGCATTCAAAAGCTGTGAAACCGAAAAAGGTAATGAAATGAATATGCCTACACGACAACCCGACATGATGTCTGAACAATTAAGACAAACAACATGCCCTTACTGCGGCGTAGGGTGTGGTGTAGATATCAGTTGCAACGTAAGCACGCGTGCCATAACCCTGGACACTGTTAAAGGCACGCCAGAGCATCCCGCCAATTATGGAAGATTGTGTGTCAAAGGAACAAACCTGCTTGAAACAAACGACATAAACGGTCGTTTGCTTCACCCAACCATGGCAGGTCAATCGGTGGATTGGGACACGGCCACCGATGTGATTGCGGATAAGATCACCTCTACCATTGCGCAGTATGGCGCGGATGCCGTTGCTTTTTATGTATCAGGTCAGCTTCTCACCGAAGACTATTACATTGCCAATAAGCTTATGAAAGGTTTCATCGGCAGTGCCAATATCGATACGAATTCACGCCTATGTATGTCATCAGCCGTTGCCGCGTACAAGCGAGCCTTCGGTGAAGATGTAGTGCCTTGCGATTACACCGATTTGGAATGTACAGATTTACTGGTGATCACCGGAAGTAATGCGGCGTGGGCGCACCCAGTGCTTTTTCAACGCATTCAGCGAGCAAAGCTGAAAAATCCGAATATGAAGGTCATTGTTGTTGACCCACGCAAAACCGAAACCTGTACCATTGCCGATTTACACCTTCCTATAAAGCCGGGTAGCGACGTAGCGCTATTTAACGGTTTACTCAGCTATGCAAACGCACAAGGTCGAATAGACAAATCCGCCGTTGAGACCTATGCCGAGGGACTTGAAGAAACGCTCAAAAGTGCAAATGCCTTAACGTTAGATGACGTTGCTGAAGTATGCGACCTGGACATTAACAGCATTAAGGCCTTCTTTGATGCCTTTTGTGAAGCCTCTAGCGTAGTTACTTTTTATTCTATGGGCGTGAACCAGTCTTCTGCTGGTGTGGATAAAGCCCAAGCCATTATCAACTGTCATTTAGCAATGGATTTAATTGCTAAAGACGGTTGTGGTCCGTTTTCAATTACTGGCCAGCCAAATGCCATGGGAGGGCGTGAAGTCGGTGGGTTAGCCAATATGCTAGCTGCTCATATGGACCTTGAAAACCCTGATCATATCAGCGCTGTTAAAACCTATTGGAATGCACCCGTCATGCCTAAAGGGCAGGGGCTTAAAGCAGTTGATTTGTTTAATGCAATTGAGAGTGGAAAGGTAAAGTTCGTTTGGATAATGGGGACTAACCCTGTTGTCAGTATGCCAAATCGCGGTCAAGTTGAGCGCGCACTTTCAAAGTGTGACATGGTGGTGGTGTCTGATATTGTTGAGTCTAACGATACGCTTAACTACGCGCACATTGCCCTTCCTGCCACGGGGTGGTCGGAAAAAGACGGCACGGTAACAAACTCAGAGCGCCGTATTTCACGTCAGCGCGGTATATTGCCCCCACCAGGTAGTGCAAAACACGATTGGCAAATACTATGCGAAGTGGCGGGTAAAATGGGCTTTGGCGAGGCATTTAATTTTACCCATTCGTCACAAATATTCTGCGAATACGCTGGGCTAACCGGCTATCAAAATAACGGTAAGCGACAATTAGACCTGTCACCTTTACAAGCGTTAAGTGAAGCTCAGTACAATGGGCTATCGCCTTTGCAGTGGCCTTTTCACACAGTTATAAAAGCTGAGAATACGGCCAGTTCTAATTCTAAATCTAACCCTAACCCTCGCCTTACCAGTAAACGTCCTTTTGAAGATAAACGGTTTTCAACCCCTAGTGGCAAAGCGAAACTTATTCCCGTAACTTACAGAGCGCCACTGCAGGTAACATCAGACGCTTATCCTTTTGTTGTGAACAGCGGCCGAGCGCGAGATCAGTGGCATACCATGACGCGCACGGGTAAAGCGGCAAAGTTACTGGCTCATATGCCAAGTGCTTGCGTGCATATCAACCCTAAAGACGCTGCTGAATTGGGCGTTGAAGATGGAAGCCTCGTTTCTCTTTCAAGTGCAGTGTGTAAAGACGCCCCTGTTATTTATCCGGTTAAAGCGGATACGGATATGCGCAAAGGGGAAGTATTCATTCCTATTCACTGGTCGGCGCAATGGGGTTCGCACAGTAAACTAGGCGCACTTTACGCCAGCGCGGTAGACCCTATTTCAGGGCAGCCAGAGTTAAAACACGCGGCGGTAGCTATCGCGCCTGCTCATTTCGCTACCTACGGCAAGCTCTTTGTTTCATCAGTAAACCAATCAGCACATAATTCAAAACTTAATCCGTTTAGTGAAGACGCACTAAAGCATGCGTGTGATTACTGGAATACGACACCGCTTGAAAGCACAGAGGCGTCTTCACCTTTAAATAACTCGGATGCAGCATTATCAGTATTGAATGTTGCTTCGAACAAAGGTCGTCGGGATTTTACCCAAGGGTTGATACCTCTGCTGCCGCAAAACGCGGTGCTATTGCAGTTTCATCATCATACATACTCAGTATGCCTTGCGCTTGTCGATGATACTCTTTGTTTCGCGGCGTTTTTGGGCGATGAGCCAGAAAAGGGTGAAAGGGCACCAGCAACTGCACATACAACAGCGCAGGCAGCGCCACATTCAAAAAGCACATGGTCAGTACCTAACGAATGGCTTGCCAGTCTTCTCAACACATCTATTTCTACAGACATACAGCGCAATTTAATACGTGGCCAAGTAGACGACGCATTTTTAAATGGTGATGTAGTTTGTAGCTGCTTTGAAGTGCGCGAAAAAACCATTACACATGCCATCGAAGAAGGCTGTAGTTCGGTGGCAGAGCTTGGTGAAGCATTAAAGTGTGGTACGAATTGTGGCTCGTGTAAGCCCGCCTTGTCTCAGCTGATAGACAAGCATTTAGTCATTGAAATTCAATCTGTTTAGGAGCGTTAAATCATGTCAATTGCATCTAGTTGGTCGTTACCGTTTTTGCGCACCTTATTTAAACCGCAGAAACCTTTGTTAAACCTCTTTTATCGCGATGCTATTTCTACCACGGTCACGACCGTGACGACGCGCCAGCGCTCCGATAATCCAAAAGCTCCAGCTAAGCATTCATACTTTGGCAAGTGGTTGAAGTTAGCAAACAGGCAAACTGAAGGTCATAAACAAGGGCAGGTGTTCATCGTCGGTGCTGGCCCCGGCGATGCCGAGTTACTTACGTTAAAAGCGTTTCGTCTTCTGCAACAAGCCGATGTCGTGCTGTTCGATGCCTTAGTCAGCGAAGATATTCTCGCGCTAATTCCCTCTAAAGTGGTGAAAGAATATGTAGGGAAGCGCTGCAAAAAGCATAGCTTTACCCAAGACGCTATATGCAAGCGAGTGGTTGAATTGGCATGCAACGGTCACACTGTCGTGCGGTTAAAAGGCGGTGACCCAGCCCTATTTGCAAGAACCTGCGAAGAAACCGATGCACTCACAAAGGCCAACATTCCTTTTGCTATTGTTCCTGGTATTACGGCAGCATCGGGTGTGTCAGCCTATACGGGTATCCCTTTAACCGACAGGCGCTGCGCTCAATCGGTGAGTTTTATGACCGCACATTTTAAAGACGCGGAACAATGGCCAGAGATGGCACCTTTGGCGCAAAATGTGTTGAACCAAACCATGGTGGTTTATATGGGACTAAGCCGGCTTGAAGGTCTATGCAAAGGCTTGATTCATCACAACGTGCCAACGACATGGCCAGTAGCGGTAATTGAAAATGCCACTTCGCCTGAACAGCGCATGATTACTGGCGTGCTTGCCGATATTCATAGCAAGGTAGAAGCAGCAAATTTAACGGGGCCTACGTTACTTATATTTGGAAAGGTGGTAGAGTCTCGTCAACAGGTAAATACTCTTCTATTACATTCATCCAAGCATGCAGCAACCATTTAGTGAATACATAAAAATTATTGGCAAAGGTCAAAAAGGGGGGCGTAGCCTTACCCGTGATGAGGCTTATCATGCCATGAAAATGGTATTGGCCAATGAAGTGACAGGCGATCAACGCGGCGCATTTCTTATGTTGCTGCGTACGCGTGAAGAAACACCAGAAGAAGTTATTGGCTTTGTCGATGCATGCAGAGAGCTAATAGAGCCAGAAGTCAAAACCCTCACCCCCACGTTAGATATTGGCTGCTACGCGGGAAAGCGTCGCCAGTTACCATGGTACTTATTGGCCGTAGCGGTTCTAGCCAACAATGGTTACTCGGTTATGCTCCACGGTGCGCATGAGCCGGGTTCAGGGCGCCTTTATGCAAGTATAGCGTTACCCCAATTGGGCCTGTCTGAAGTTAGCAGTATTGAAGATGCCAAACAGCAGTTAACGGATAAAGGGGTGACTTACCTTGATTTGTCTTATTTGCTGCCTGCGCTCGACACAATTATTAAGCTTCGTGAGGTATTTGGCCTGCGTTCATGCGCTAACACCCTCGCAAGGTTGTTGAATCCCACCGCTGCACAATTTTGCGTACAGGGCGTTTACCATATGCATCTTGACCACAAACACTGCCGCGTTAATGAAAATTATCCATCTATAGATGCGCTTTGCTTTCGTGGTGATGGCGGAGATCCTGAAGTTAATGGTGAACGGGAAACTGAGCTATTTATTACCCGAAATGGTGAGACCGAAGAAGTAATAATGCCGGTGGTTGCTGACAAATGGGCGCTTAAAGATAAAGACATGAACGTTAACGACATGCTTGATGTGTGGGCGGGTAACGCGAATAGCCTTTACGGTGAACAAGCCGTTTTGAGTACACTTGCCAGCTATTTGATACTGCTACAAAAGTGTGATGTTGCAGATGCCCTGTCCCAGGCAAGGCAGCTTTGGGCACAGCGCGATAAAAGCGCAACGCCATTTTAAGGTCACCTGCGTTTTCTGAGCGGGCAATTATCTATATTGCTTGTTATAAAGCCCTTCTTTTTAAGGAAAAATAGCCAATCGTCGCATTGACTTAATCGTTGCTATACTTGTTAATAGTATTAACAAGTTTTCCTTAAGTGGTGTTATGCGAATCACGCAATGGCTCGTATTTTTAGCTAGCCTGTCGCTCTTATTTCGAGCAGGTTATGCTGTATCTGAAAATCGAGAACAGGTCACAACCTCTAGCGTAACTTTCGTACTAACCGCAGATATGCCTAATATTAGCGACGCACGCACAGGGCGTTACGCTAATCTTCAAACCCTCGTAAAACAACAGCGGCAAATTAGTGAAACCGTCTTCTTCATTTTCGGCGGCGGCTCGATTGGGCCGAGCGCGCTATCCTCGTTTGACCGTGGCTCCCACATTATTGATATTCTCAATTCCCTTGAGCCAGATGTGATGGGGGTCACAAAGAGAGAATTTAGTTTCTATGAGGATGAATTATCTCTTCGTTCTTATGAAGCAGCCTTTCCATTGGTAGCCAGCAACGTAATAGACAACCGGGTGGGGCGTTCCCCAGATGGCCTGCACACTTCTGTGATTGTAGAAAAAGAAGAATTAACACTTGGTGTTATATCAGTTTTACATGAGAGAGTGATAGAGGAGTACCAATTATCTGATATTGCTATAACGCCTCCTCAAAAAGCCATCATGGAGGAGTCTAAAAGATTGCGACAGCAAGGCGCAGATATTATTTTGCTTCACTATTCCTACCCGTTCCCTTTTATTAATACCATGCTGAACAAACGCATTATTGATGTCGCTTTTATAACAGACAGTCGCTTGGACGAGAAAAATATGCTCGAAACTACGCGTCATCCTAATAGTATGGTACTTACACAGCAGGGAACCGCTGTCGTTGCTAGTTTTGTGAAAAATACTGGGTGGCAAGCAACGTCGTATATAGAACAGCCGTTAGAAGATATAGAGGCTGATGCTGAGTTAAACGAGCAACTCATTGAGTATGAAGCGCGCCTAAAGCGGTTGTTAAATATCCAAATTGGCGAATGGAAGATTGCCGTTTCGACTGCGCGCAAAGAAGTGAGAAGTGAAGAGAATCCTTTTGTAAACTTTGTCGCGGATACCATTAAACGCTATGCCAATACTGAAATTGCCTTGATAAACGGAGGCAGTATCCGAGGCAACAAACAATATACGGCAGGTACACCAATTACTCGGCAAGATATTGTCACCGAAATGCCGTTTCGCGCGCATGTTGTGGCTTTGGATATAACTGGCGCTCAGTTAATTCAAGCTCTGGAAGAGGGGCTTTCGCAATATCAAAATTTAAAAGGTGGTTTTCCTCATGTATCGGGTATGTCTTATAGTTTCGACCCTTCAGCGAAAGTGCTTCAACGAGTAAAAAATGTCACGATTAATGGAAAGCGAATAGATAAGTCGAAAACCTATTCATTGGCTACAAGTAACTTTCTGGCTAATGGCGGAGACGGTTTCTATGCGTTAAAGAATACCGAAAAGCGTCCGGCCTCGAGCACACGTCCCCCTCAAATATCAGACCTTGTTATGCAGGCCATCGTCAATCAATACGATTTAAAGCCTAAAACTGATAACCGCATAATAAATATGGCAAAAGGCGAGTGATCAGATGCAGCATAAGAAAAAGATTTTGTATCTGTTTATCATTGCACAATGCAGTGTGATGGGATTTTTTCTTTTAATACTGGTTTTGACGCTGCTGCGTTTAAATGACGTGCGAACAGTGCTTGACGATATCACCTCGTCTTCTATCCCCACTCTTAGCCAAGCTACTGAAATTACTCGTGAAGTTCAGCACTTAATTTCACTTACTGCGCGATTAACATCGTCTGAGAGCCAATCGTCTCGGCGTATTGTCAAAACTCAGTTAGATGAAACGATAGAGCGCCTGGATTCCTCCAATTTGAAACTTGAGCAGGGAGACAAGTACTTAGCGACGCAACTGAATGTACTTACATTAGAAATAGAAGAACTAAACGCATTAGTGCGTCAGCGAATTGATGTTGAAAAAGAAGTGCGGGTGGAAAGGGAAGTACTCTTTACTTACTTGAACAATATTTTCGAAGACAATAAATCGCAGTATGTGGGTATTCAATCTTCTCAAACGCTGGTTCCTCTGATATTACAAATTGCCCAAATAAATCAGCAGTTCCAACTGCATGAGTTACGCAAGTTAGAGGACAGTATTGAAGAAAGCATCGCTTCCTTGCGTGAGGCGACATCGCTAGACAAGCGCAGCAGCGAACTGGTAAGAGCGCTAGAGGAGGGGGTATTAGGTAAATGGGGCATGATTGATAAACAAGCTAATGTCATGCGTATTCGTGGACGTTCAAGAGGGCGAGGCAGTTTTGTTGAGCACTTGGCTGAAGAAGTCGCGTCAAATATTGAGTTTAGGGCATCTTCAATCACAAAAGACACCTCTTTTTACGCATTGTCTGCCAACCAAGCTGTGTCCAAACAAATAACCCTGTCATTGGCTCTTTCATTAATTGTGATGATTATTTGTTGCGCCATCATCTTCTATATCTACAAGCGTATTATTCTGCGTTTAATTGCTTTAACCAACTTGGTTGAAAAAAATAGTGAAGAAGTAGCAAGCTTCGAAGGCAGTGACGAGATATCTCGCCTGGCTAAAACCTTCGCACTGTATTTTGAGAGAGTAAAGAGCCAAGAAACCGAATTGATTCGTTTGTCACTTAGCGATCCGCTGACTAACATCCCAAACCGACGGGCATTTGAAATGGAAATGGAAAAGGTAATAGCGATGTCAAAACGGTATGACTGGCCGTTGACGGTAGTTATCTTGGATGTCGATAGTTTCAAACTTTACAATGACAATTATGGTCACCCTAAAGGGGATGAATGCCTGAAAGCCGTCGCTATTGGGCTTAATGAAGTCATTACCCGTAACACTGATTTTTGTGCTCGATACGGTGGTGAGGAGTTCGTAGCGATTTTGCCCAATACTGATGAGAAAGGCGCGAAGGTGAAAGCTGAAGAGATTCGAGATGCGATAGAATCATTAGGGATAGAGCACAGCAAGAGCACAGTTTCACCCGTAATTACCGCAAGTTTGGGCGTTGCAACGGTCAATTTCGTTAATCACCACAACTGGACGTTAACTTCGATCCTTAATACCGCTGATAAAGCTTTGTACGACGCCAAAACGGGCGGCCGGAATCGCTGCGTGTTTTCATCGCTGCCATGAGTATTTTTGTATAGTAAAAAGAGGCGGGTTTATGTCAATCCCCAAACTGGGCTATCTCTAATCTTTATTGAACAAAAAAACTTCAGTTTTATTTGTGTGAAACATCAATAAACTTCATTTCCTCTGCTATCTTTAATCAAAACCAACAAAAACTAGCTTATCGTTTCAGACAACTAACCGTATTTCAGTGTGATACGCCAGTGCCTATTTTGTCAGGGTGGCTTCGTTATGAGCTAAGTCGGCTGATAAATAATGCGTGAAACGAAGTTCATTAGGAGCGCAGGATGTTTTTCAAAAATAAAGAGTTGATAGCCGAAAACCAACGTTTGGAAAAGGAACTGGCGGCATATCAAACGGTTAAGGAAGAGCTTCGTGAAGAAATGTTGTACATTGAGTTGAATGCAGATGGACGTATACGTGCAATTAATGATCTATGTACTCAAGCAACAGGATTTAAGATTTCAGAGCTAGAAGGGAAGTCCCTTGAAAGCCTAATGGACCCGAAATCGCTTAAGAAATCGGACGTTCAAGATATGCTAGGCGCTGTTAAAAATCATCGTCATTGGCATGGCGCAGTTAGCTTCAATAATGCAAAAGGCCATGAGATTTGGGTAAGAGGAATCATACAGCCCATAGATGACGCCTATGGAAATGTGAAGTGTATTTCTTTCTATATGGCAGAGCAAACGCGCAATATTTCTTACAGTAATGAGCTTAGAGATATGATTGCCGCGCTTCATCGCTCTTCTGCTGTTATTGAGTTCAACCTTGATGGCACCATCATAAAAGCCAACGAAAACTTTTTGAAAGGCACGGGCTACAAGCTGGAGCAAATAGTTGGAAAGCATCATAGGATCTTTTGCACAGAGCAAGAGGCGAACTCGGAAGAATACAAACAGTTTTGGCGTGGGCTAGCGCAAGGACAGTTAGAATCTGGACGCTACAAACGCATTGATAGCCGAGGGAATGAAGTGTGGCTAGAAGCGTCATATAACCCCATCAGAAACGAAGATGGTCAGCTTTATAAAGTAGTGAAATTTGCAACGGTAATTACAGAGCAAATGAAGCGGGAGTTCGCCATTTCTGAAGCCGCCAACGTTGCATTCAATATTTCGCAAGAAACTGGAGAGCAAGCACGTAAGGGAAACCAAGTGCTCGATTCTACGGTTAAGGCGATGAACGAATTAACGAAACAGATGGGTAATGCGAGTGAAGGTATTAAGGACCTTGATGAGCAATCCCAAAAAGTTGCGGACTTGGTTAAAAGTATTAGCGGAATTGCCGACCAAACTAATTTATTGGCGCTTAACGCTGCTATTGAAGCTGCACGTGCAGGCGATCAAGGGCGTGGTTTCGCGGTAGTAGCCGATGAAGTCAGGCAGCTAGCGTCGCGAACTAGTAGCGCAACTGAAGAAATCGTAAACGTTGTCGTAGAAAACAGAAAGTTAACAGAAAATGCAGTTCAGTTAATTGAAGCGGGTCAGGAAAAAGCGCGCGAAGCCTTAGAGTATTCAACGCAGTCAGGCAAAGCAATGAGCGAAATCCAAAGCGGTGCCAATGAAGTGGTAAACGCTATCGGGCAATTTACTAAACGCCTCTAGAAAATTAGCGACACAATCAGACAGCCTCAGTCATTGGCCATATTTGTTCAACCTTGGTATCTGCTTTCGCGCACCAAGGTTGAACACCCCCCCTGTTTTGGTGCACCAAAACGAATTCATTCTCACTTTTCTCTTACCTCAATAGTGTAAATATTCATAAATTTTAATGGCTTACATTTCTGGCACGATGGGTGCTAAATAATCCGTGCAACAGCAACGTTGCTGTACAAAGCAACGGGTGCAAACACAAATGCGATGGCAGAGTGGAGTGCACAACACTTACCATAGGGTAAACAAATAGGATTCAGCGGAGAACGGTAAGGAAGCATCATCATCTCCGGCATTTATGGCAAGTGCATAATAATAAAAAATAAAGATGGTTTTATAAGCTAAAGCTTTTAATAAACCTCCCTTAAAGATGAGGTGTGTGAGCGGGAATTCCTGACTTACCATTAACAACTTGATGCGTTTGTAAGAACTCCGATATTACAAACACGGCAACGAAGCCCACCATGCTCGACGGTTAAACGTCGTACGCTGGTGGGTTTTTTTTTGGCTACGAGGAACACGTATGACTGGGTTAAAGACAACATCACTGCTAAAACGCTTTCGAACGGCGAGTGCTGGAGTATGTGCAGCACTTGCCGTCTCTGTAGCAAGTTTTTCTGCGAGTGTGGCAGCACAAGCGCCAGCGATAGGCTGGCCTGAGAAGGAAGAACTTAAGTTTGGTTTTATCAAGCTCACTGATATGGCACCGCTTGCTGTGGCGTACGAAAAAGGCTTTTTTGAAGATGAGGGCCTCTACGTTACATTGGAAGCGCAAGCTAACTGGAAAGTGCTGCTTGATCGCGTAATCGACGGCCAATTAGATGGCGCTCATATGCTGGCTGGCCAGCCCCTTGGTGCAACCATTGGCTTCGGCACGGAATCGCATGTGGTAACAGCGTTCAGTATGGATCTCAATGGTAATGGAATTACCGTTTCTAATGAAATTTGGGACAAAATGAAGGCCCATATTCCACAGGAAAATGGCAAGCCAGTTCATCCCATTAAAGCTGATTATTTAAAGCCAGTGGTTGATGAATACCGCAACGCAGGAAAGCCGTTCAACATGGGAATGGTATTTCCAGTTTCTACACACAACTACGAATTACGCTATTGGCTTGCGGCAGGTGGAATTCACCCTGGATATTATGCGCCGCATAAAGGCGATACCGCGGGCCAAATAGACGCTCAGGCACTGTTGTCAGTCACACCCCCACCGCAAATGCCAGCGACGATGGAAGCCGGCACCATCTATGGCTACTGCGTAGGCGAGCCATGGAATCAACAGGCAGTGTTTAAAGGTATTGGTGTACCTGTGATCACCGACTACGAAATTTGGAAAAATAACCCTGAAAAAGTGTTCGGCGTAAGCCAAGGCTGGGCTGACAAATACCCAAATACGCACATTCGCGTGGTTAAAGCCCTAATTCGAGCGGCAATGTGGCTGGATGAAAACGACAATGCGAACCGTCCTGAAGCGGTAAAGATTCTTGCTAAAAGTAACTACGTGGGTGCAGATGAAGATGTACTAGCTAACAGCATGACAGGCACTTTCGAATACGAGAAAGGTGACAAGCGCGACGTGCCTGACTTTAATGTGTTCTTCCGCTACAACGCCACTTACCCATACTACAGTGATGCTATTTGGTACCTCACACAAATGCGCCGCTGGGGTCAAATCTCAGAGGCTAAGTCTGACGATTGGTATAAAGAGACAGCCAAAAAAGTCTATAAACCAGAAGTTTATGCTCAGGCTGCTAAAGCACTGATTGCCGAAGGTAAAGCTAAGGCGTCTGACTTTCCAGAGTTTGGGACGGAAACGGGCTACAAGCCACCTCAGAGCGAATTCATTGATGGCGTGACGTTTGACGGAAGCAAGCCTAACGCTTATTTAGAGCAATTTAAGATTGGTCTGAAGGGCGACACTGTACTGTAAGTGTCTGATTTAATAGCCCTGCCTTCAGTTTTAACTAGGGCGGGGCATAAACAGCGCAAAAGCGCACATCAAGTGTCAGGAGCAAGCAATGAGCAAGATGACAACCATTCTTCGCCTTCCATCGTCGCCGTCAAACGCCAACTCTTTGTTGAGCCGTTTATATCAATCCACGCCTGCGTTGCTGCTGCCTGTTATTGGCTTGCTGATGTTTTTGGCCATTTGGAATGGTGTAGCAAAAAGTATCGACACGTCGCTGGGGCAGTTCCCAGGGCCCGCACAAGTTTTTGAGCAAGCCGGTGCGTTAATTGACGAACATATTGCACAGCGCGAAAAAGCAGACGCTTTCTATCAACGTCAAGAAGCAAGAAATGCAGCGCGTGTAGCGCAGGACCCTACTTATCAGCCAAAAATTAGAGAATTCACCGGTGCGCCAACCTTCTTTGATCAGATATGGACAAGCCTTTACACCGTTATGGTTGGATTCTTAATTGCATCAGTCGTGGCGGTTCCCGTGGGTATACTATGTGGTCTAAGTAAATCTGCTTACACCGCAATAAATCCACTTATCCAGTTATTTAAGCCAGTGTCTCCATTGGCATGGCTGCCGCTGGTGACTATGGTGGTAAGTGCCGTTTATGTCAGCGATGATCCGGTCTTTTCTAAATCATTCGTGACCTCTGCCTTTACGGTTTCGCTTTGTTGTTTATGGCCAACCCTTATTAACACCGCAGTAGGCGTATCAAATATTGATAAGGACCTAATCAACGTAAGTAAGGTATTGCGCCTTACGCCGTTTGCTCATCTCACCAAAATAGTACTTCCATCTTCTATCCCCATGATTTTTACAGGACTTAGATTGTCGCTTGGTATTGGCTGGATGGTACTGATTGCGGCAGAAATGCTTGCCCAAAACCCGGGCCTAGGAAAGTTTGTGTGGGATGAATTCCAAAACGGAAGTTCAGAGTCGCTAGCGAGAATCATGGTAGCAGTGCTCACCATTGGCGCTATTGGCTTTGTGCTAGACCGCCTAATGTTATCGATTCAGCGCGCTGTAAGCTGGGACAAGTCGAGCGTACTACGCTAATTTTGAGGAGAATTTTATGCACACTAAACACTTAGAGTTAGAGCAGGTGGGTATCGACTTCCCCACACCGAAGGGGGCATTTACTGCGCTTCAAGATGTAAATCTTAAAATCAGCAAAGGTGAATTTGTGTCGTTAATTGGCCATTCGGGCTGCGGTAAATCAACGGTGCTGAATATCGTCGCAGGTTTGCATCAAGCTACTACCGGCGGCGTAATTTTAGATGGCGCAGAAGTGAAGCAGCCTGGGCCTGAACGTGCAGTAGTCTTTCAAAACCATTCTTTATTACCTTGGCTTACGGTATACAAGAATGTTGAGCTGGCCGTAAAATCGACCATGCGAGGCAAGACTAAAAACGCGATGCGTGACTGGATCATGCACAACCTAGAGCTTGTGCACATGACCCACGCCCTTGATAAATTACCCAGTGAAATATCAGGTGGTATGAAACAGCGAGTGGGCATTGCACGAGCGTTGGCAATGGAGCCAAAAGTGCTGCTAATGGATGAACCGTTCGGTGCGCTAGACGCCCTAACTCGCGCTCATCTTCAAGACTCGCTAATGGAAATTCATGCTGATTTGGGTAACACGGTTATCATGATTACTCATGATGTGGATGAAGCGGTATTGCTATCAGACCGCATTGTTATGATGAATAACGGCCCGGCAGCCACCATTGGCGAAATTCTAGATATTGCGTTGCCGCGTCCGCGAGATAGATTAGCACTTGCAGATAACAAGCAGTACAACCACTACAGACATGAAGTCTTAACTTTCCTTTACGACAAACAAAAGAAGGTTGAAACCGTTTCGTCACGCGCCAACCAAGCGCCTACAACTAATAAACATTCACAACAGCTAGCAAAACCCAGCGGGGTGTCATCTGAAAAAAAAGACGCTAAGAAGTCAGATGCCGCCTAGCTTTATCGGCACCTGACTAGGGCGGAAGCCTTTTCCGCCAACCAACCAAAACCATCACTTTTAACCAGCATTCTACTGCTGGCTGGGTAAGTGTTGACTTCTGGGCCAGCAGGCCCTCATCAATACCGATAGGGAATACACATGAACACGTTAAAAAACTTTGGCACTAAGATGCTAACAGCATCTGTTATGACAGTATTGGGTGGAAGCGTAATGGCCGCTGACATTCACAGCGCATTAAGCGATTCAAAGGCATGGGCTGATCTGAATTTACGCTACGAAGCTGTTGATCAAGACAATGCGTTAGAAGACGCAAGTGCACTGACTTTGCGTACGCGTTTAGGGTTTAGTTCAGGTAGCATTAATGGTTTCTCATTTACCGCTGAGGTTGAAGACAGTCGTATTGTACTTGGGCAAGATGAGTTTACTGTGGGGCCTACTGGCTTTAACGTAGGTGAGTATTCGGTCATTGCCGACCCTGAAACTACCGAAGTTGATCAAGCTTTTATTCAGTATAAGGCGGATAACTTTACCGCCAGAGTAGGGCGACAAGTAATTACGTTGGATGACCATCGATTTGTTGGCCACGTTGGCTGGCGACAAGACCGCCAGACCTTTGATGCCGCAAGCGCTAAATATGCGGCAACAGACAATCTAGAACTATTCTATAGCTATCTTTACAAACGCAACCGCATTTTTGCTGAGGCGGCAGATTTAGATTCTAAAGATCATATTCTTCATGCTACTTATACATCTAAAATTGGCAAGTTTGTGGCCTACGCTTACCTTTTAGAGGTGGACAACGACACGGATAACGCGTTGGACACGTATGGCGTGAGCTACGATGGAAAGATGAAAGGTGACAGCGTGAGTTGGGCTTACGGTGGTGAGTTTGCCACGCAATCAAGCGAAGCTGGCGCGGGCGAAACGGCCACCGACTTTGACGCCTCTTATCTAAATGCGTATGTCGCAGCCACGTTTTCTGGTGTGACGGCTAAGGTCGATTACGAAATACTAGGTTCTGACGATGGGTTGTACGGGTTTGCAACGCCGCTAGCTACGCTGCACAAATTCAACGGTTGGACTGATCAGTTCTTGGGCACGCCAGCACAGGGCTTAAAAGATCTTAAGTTATCTCTATCAGGTGGGCTAGCCGGTGGTAAATGGCTTTTGGCTTACCACGATTTCAGCGCTGACGACAGCAGTAACGGTGCTGACGACTTAGGCAGCGAAACTAATGTGCAGTATACGAAGAAGTTTGCAGGTAAGTACAATTTTGGCATTAAGTACGGTACTTACGATGCGGGAGATATAAAGGTGGATACCAATCGCTTCTGGATGTGGATTGGTACACGCTTCTAATTGCAATACACTATTACAACGTTATGTTGTAATTAATACTACAGGTCTGGCTGAGTCGTTACTGACTTAGCCAGCCTTTTTCAACGGCCACATCAAGCTGCTGCATAACGTAGTCCCATAAAGCCGGTGCGCAAGATTTGAGGTGAGCATTACGCTTCTCAATTTTCTCCCTTGCAATACCGTGACGCTTCCAGCTTCCTCCGTTGTCTTTCATATTTTGAAATACGGGAAGTACGCGGTCCATTGATTTTGCAAATTCTGCATCAGCGGTTTCCGCTGCTTCAAACTCAAGCCATAAATCGAGCATTTCACTATTAAGTGGACTCGGCAACAAACCAAAAATGCGCTTAGCGGCAGCTACTTCTTTCTCGGCTTGTGCGTCGTGATCTGTTTGATGATTGAAAGCAAACATGTCGCCAGCATCAATTTCCACAATATCGTGAATAAGGACCATGCGAATAACGCGGGTCACATCTATAGGTTTGGCCGCATATTCGCTTAGCATATTTGCCATTAATGCAACATGCCAGCTGTGCTCTGCGGAGTTTTCCTGTCGATAGTTATCACAGGGGAGGGTGATCTGGCGCTTAACTGCTTTTAGCTGGTCAAGTTCACAGATAAAGTCAGCAAAGTCACTTACTGCATACATTGGAATGCTCCAAGGCGTAAAAATGGGCGCCTGAGCGCCCATTTAATTATTCAAGGTCTAATGAGTGTATTGGTCATTAACCAAATTATTTTTGCTCAGATAGCCACACGATTAGGTCAGCGATGTCGTCGAAGGTCATGTCAGCAGTGAATGTAGGCTGATATTTACCGTTGATAATAAAGCTTGGCACACCAGTTAGGTGCTCACGATACTCATCAATTTGCTGTTGATTCTTGCGCACCATGCTATTTACGCCGAAGCTTTTGGCCATTTTATCAAACTCTTCACCGTCTACTCCGTTCACAACGAAGATATTGCGAAGGTCTTTCAAGCCAGTGATAGATGCACGTTGCTTGTGGATATAGTTAAAAATAGCGCCGTTCATCGCGTCTTCTTGCTTCATAGCGCGCGCAATTAGCATGGCTTTAGTTGCGTCATCTTGAACTTCAGGTCCAGTAAAACGCATAAAGTTTACGTGCACCTTATTGAATTTCGTACCGTCGCTTTTCTTTTTTTTAATTTGCGCAACGATTGGTTCGAACTGGAAGCAGTGAGGGCACCAAAATGAGAAGTACTCAGTAATAACAGGCTTATCTGTGGCTTCTTTATCAAGCACAGTATAGTGCGTACCTTCTTTCCATTTAGACGCTGGCTCCTGAGCGCATGCTGTTAGTGGCAAAAGCATTGCCATGACAAACATTACTGCAAACTTTTTCATGGAATATAATCCTATGTTCAAAAAACTATTATCGATACCGAGATTATCACAGGCTTGTTCGCTTAACTAGGACCTGTTCTACTTCAATGCCTTACTACGCGATAAGCTCACTAAAAAACGCGATTCAAGGTTTAGGTAAATGCAGTATTTTATATACGCATGATGAACAGAGTCTGAATCATCAGGCCCTAACAGAAACTCAAAGAAAAAGGGCTATAACCATGTATAGCCCTTTATTGTTTGTTGATTTCACGTTGAGTTTTGCCTTTAAGCAATGCTCAACAGAAGGTTCATTAACGTTACATCACTTACATGCTGTAGTTAACTGAAAGTAGAGCGCGACGCTCTTGGCCAGCATAACCTACAATGTCTTCATAATCAGTATCAAATACATTGTCGACCTTCAACGAGACCTGCCACTGCTTATCTATTTGATAGCCTAAATTAACGGTTGCAAGCGTATAGGCTGACAGCGCCAGAGTCTGAGACGGTTCAGGGAAAGGAGGGAAGAAGGTGTCGTAATGACTCCCTGTGTAAGCTAGCTTGGTGTAAAAGCTGAACTTCTCCGTTCCAAAGTCAGTGTTGTAGGTTAATGAGCCTTGGTGACGGGCACGACGCAGTTCAGTGGTTGTTATACCATTGTCGGTTTGTTCCGCATCTAGATAACTATACGCTGCGGTAAAATCACCATAGCCACTGTCCCAGTTAAGTTCTAGATCAATACCTTCTCGCGAGCTTTCACCGTCGATATTATCTGCACTATATGCACCCAAATCTGACACAAATACGAAGCCATTGATTTCATCTTCAAGGTCGGTAGTGTATGCGCTGATTTGTGCAGACAGTGATTTCCAGTTCGCCTTAACGCCTATTTCCCATTCTTCACTGGTTTCAGGTTCTAAGTTTGGGTTGCCGATGAAGCTTGCTGGGAAGTAGCCAAAGCGCTCGGTGAAGGTGGGTGTTTTAACAGCTTTACCATAGCTGGTAAAAACAGCGTAGTAATCGTTAAGCTGCCAGGTAAGGCCACCGCGATAACTTACGGCATTGTCGAACTCACTGTTGTTGTCGAATCGTGCGCTTAGTGTTGCGGTTAGCGACTCGGTTAGCTGACCATTTGTCTCGGCAAATACGCTATAAGTATTGTCATGCTGCTTCTGGTTCGGATCGCCAAATGCAATTGGGCCGCGCTGGGTAAAAAGGCGCTGTAGGTATTCAACACCGCCAGCAAAATCCCAGTTATCCATGGTATAGAAACCTGTCCAGTTTAACTCTATGCGCTCACCAGTGGTTCCGCCAGTGTCTGCACCTGACTCAGTGTTATCATTATCGTCTTTGCGATAATGCGCACTTAGCGCTGAGCGATAACCTGTATTTTCCGGAGCAAATTCCCATCTTAATTTCGCACTAATTTGTGAACCATCCGTCACGTTATCTGAGTCAGCAGGAAGGCCTGTCGTCACAAAATCAGTGCCGTCGTAATCGTTCTCGTACTGAACCGTGCGAAGGTTAGCTATTAACGTATGCTCCGACGTTGCGGCATAATTAATATTAATGCCAGCGGTCATGTTGTCGTAGCCATCATCTTCGTTACCAACACGAGATACGTTGTCACCGTCGGTACGTATGTAGCTGGCGTATGCAGAAATACCTACGTTATCGCTTTGCGAGCGCGCGTTCATGCTGCCCTGCAACGTACCTTGTGTGCCAACGCCAGCAGAGAAGTCTACGTGTGACGCATTATCGGCAAACTGGCCTGATTTCGTAGTAATGCTCAATACACCACCGATAGCGCCGCTGCCCCATCTTGCGCTCTGCGGGCCTCTAAGAAGTTCTATGCGCACCACGTTTGCGCTAGTTAAGTGAGCAAGGTCAACCAGACTTCCTTGGCCTACGTCGTTGGCAACAACGCCATCAATTAAAACAAGTAGATGGTTGGTTTCACCGCCGCGCACGCGCAGCTCCGTTAAGCCACCAGGACTGCCTGACTGAGACAAGCTAACGCCAGGTAGGCCGCGAATTAGATCGGTAAGTTGAAGTGCGCCCGAAGCTTTAATGTCGCTTTCAGTTAGTACCGATACTGAACCAGGAAGTTTGGTTAACGAAATAGGCAAACGCGTGCCTGTTACTGTTAAAGTTTCAATATCTTGGTCAGAAGTTTGAGCAAAGGCAGGTGTGCTTAAGCACGAAATAACTGCAGCGCTAAGGGCTGCTTTAGTAAAATGTGTACGCATGGTTTTTATGTTGTCTTTGATGCGCTCCACCCGAGCACATGATTAGGGAAAGTGCACGCATTGCTTAATTATGGATGTGAGCAAGCAAACGACACCATGAAGTACAGGCCGGTATCCGGGCTTACTCACCATTACTAAAAATGTAATAGCTCTTTTGCCTTCCCATCTAATGGCGTTTAATACGTAACGCATAAAAGACAGTGGCGTATGAAAAGAAAACGACAACGCGTTGAGTTTACCGTTGCGGGGGCAGCATCAGTTTTTCACTGATTTCCCGTTTAACCCTTGTCGCCGTAGTCAATATGGAGCTAGACAAGAGCACCTACACACTGTCGATTATATCTAAGTTAAAAAGTGATAGCGAATACGGTTTCTTATACCTTACGCTTTTTCGTAACCGCCATAAGATTATCGGCAACGGTCATCGAAAAAGCGTTTTTTCAGCAGTAAAGGGACTGGCTCAATATCCTAATTTCAGTGGAGGCTCTTGAAGGGCCGATAGCTGTTCTTTCAGAGCAAGTATTTGGCCTTCCCAGTATTTGTCTTCAGCAAACCAAGGAAATGCCCGCGGGAAAGCAGGGTCTTCCCAGCGTCGTGAAAGCCATGCCATGTAATGCACCATTCGCATAGCGCGCAGGGGCTCAATAAGTGGCAACTGTGCAGTGTCAAACGGGTGAAACTCCTCGTATGCTTCAACCAAAGTATCGAGCTGCAATAGTTGTTGTTGGCGGTCGCCGCTTAGCATCATCCACAAATCTTGGATAGCAGGGCCCATGCGGCAATCATCTAGATCAACGAAGGTAGGGCCATCGCGCCACAGTATATTGCCTGGGTGGCAGTCACCGTGAAGCCGAATACTCGATGTTGGCTTATACGCTTTTTTCGTGGCATCAATAACGGGGTTAAGTATGGCAAAAAATGCTGTCTTTAGATGCTCTGGCAGCAGTGTGCTTTGCATAAGCACCTGCTTCGGTTCATCGAGGTAACTTTCAATATTAATCGAGGGACGATGTGCAAACCCTTTAGCATGGGCCACGCGGTGAATACGGCCAATGAAACGCCCCATCCATTCGAGTTGATCAAGGTTGTCATTTTCGAATTGTCTACCGCCCACCGAAGGAAATAACGCAAATCGATAATCAGTTTCGGCCACGGTGTGATGATGCAGCGTGCTGCCATTGAGAGAAATGGGCGCAGCCAATGGAATTTCGTTATCGATTAGCTCTGCAGCAAACGCGTGTTCTTCAAGAATTTGAGCGTCGGTCCATCGACCTGGGCGATAGAATTTTGCTACATAGCGCTGACCGTCTTCAGCCAAAAACTGATAGACGCGGTTTTCATAACTATTTAGTGCTAGCAAACCGCTTTGAAGAAAAATGCCCTGACTTTCCAGGGCATCTAATATGGTGTCTGGGCTAAGCCCAGAGAATGAAAAATCTGTCATCGATAAAGGAACTTAGTTGGCTCATCAACGGTAACCGTTTCCCCATCAATAGTGGTGGTTACACTGATAAAAATATCGGTAACCGTATCTTCCAGATTATAGGCGTCAGTTGCAACTGAAATTGGCGTGCTATACACCGCACCGCCTTCAACTGTTACAGTTTGCTCACCAATGTACTTGTAGTCAGGCAAACCTTTTACAGCAATAGAGTAGGTTTGGGTTTGCTGAGTTTTGTTAAGTACTTTTATTGTATAAACGTTCTCAATTAGCCCTTCATTCGTTTCGCGGTATAGCGAGTTTCTGTCGCGGATAATGTCAACTTCGGTGGGGCTGCGCATCCAAATATTGGCAAACAGCAAGCCTATCATCACCACTAAAACTACAAAGTAACCAATTAACTTTGGACGTAAAATATGAGTCTTACCGCCAGCTAGTTCTTCTTCAGAGGTAAAGCTTATCAGGCCTTTAGGATAACCCATTTTATCCATAACACCGTTACAGGCATCAACACAGGCGCCGCAGTTGATGCATTCGTATTGTAAGCCATTTCGAATATCGATACCGGTTGGGCATACCTGAACACACAGGTTGCAGTCTATACAGTCGCCTAAACCTTTTTCCTTTACTTGTTCGTGACTAAGTTTGCGTGGTCGCGGGCCGCGTTGTTCACCACGTTTTACATCGTACGATACAGTAAAGGTGTCTTTGTCGAACATGGCAGACTGAAAGCGAGCATAGGGACAAATGTGCGTACACATGATTTCGCGCATGTAGCCAGCGTTTCCGTACGTACAGACGGCAAAGAAAATAACCGATAAACCTGCCCAGAAGCTGGTGTTAAATGTTACAAAATCGATAAACAGTTCATCAATTGGCGTAAAGTAGCCAACGAAGGTTAAAGCCGTTAACAGCGCTACCAATACCCAAGCGGTGTGCTTAGCTGTTTTACGCAAAAATTTATCTGCATCCATTTTGCGTGCATCTAGCGCTATACGCTTGTTGCGCGGGCCTTCGAATTTCTCTTCGAACCACGTATAAATGTATACCCACGTTGTTTGAGGACACATAAATCCACACCACACTCGACCAGCGAAAGTGGTGACGAAGAACAGCGCAAAGGCGGAAACAATAAATATATAGGCCAACAAAGTGAGATCTTGAGGCCATAAGGTTAGTGAGAATATAGTAAATCGCTGCTCGCCGATGTCGAGTAGCACGGCTTGATGCCCGTTGTACTGAATCCATGGAATGATGGCAAAGAGGCCCAAAAAGAAAAGGCCAAACATGCGTCTAAATGTCTCCAGAGGGCCTTGTACAGCCCGCACATAAATACGGCTACGAGAGTCGTGGCGTTTACCCTCAGGTCCACCTTTGGGTTTATGTACTTTTACCGGTGTAACGGTCTTTACCGGTATTTGTTCATTCATAGCTTAACCTTATGTGACGTAACGAACTGCCTGTGCAGTATAACTGCGTTCAAAACGTCATATTTAATGTAGATCAATAATGCGGCGTATGGTGTATCTTTTTAAAGTTTCAGTCAATACTGAAACTTCAGAACGTAAGTCGTTTTTTGTTTTGATTTCCTCAGTCTATGTAACTTTGTAAATAGTTAAATACAGCTACGTGAATAATGAGGATTAATATAACGGCCAGATGCCATTTGATGCCCAACATCGACGATTAGGCTTTACCTACTATACATGAGTATAGTTTGCTGTATTTACAGGTAAACCGATATGACCCTATTATCGTCGATAATAATGTGGTCAATTACCGTTTGAATCGTGTACAGTGAGCATTGTGAAAATGTAAATTGGCAAAGTGTAGTTGAGCACATAGTGAGAAAGGTGCTAAAAATTGGCGCTATTTGTAGTAAACGTCTGTCAAAGTTAGCTGAGAAGTCATGTTAAGGTTCTTTATCATCGCTGCTGAAATTATTGTTTTGGTAATTGTGCTGCGGTCTCCTTTTGTTCAGTATCTCTTTGAAGATATCCAGAACTCGCTTTCTGAATGGCTAGTTTCAATTGCCACCTTACCGGAGCGAGAAGAACTGCGTAATTTACAAGATAAAATTAATATCCAGCTGAGTCCCTTAAAGCCTTACCAGCAAACATATGTTCAGCAAATCACCGCTGACAGCGCAAGCGTTAAACGTTTTTATCACACCTATTGTGAAAAGGACGATATAAACCCCAACTTTACGGGAACTAAACGCGTTCAACTATGCCTAATCATTAAACAGTCGTCAATTATGCAAGTAGCAAAGCGAGACTAGCCAATTTTAACCAGGTTGGTTAAATGTAAAGCTGATATAAAAGCCGACAATTGCTGCATGCTAAGCTTTCTCTAAATGTCTTGCTAACTCATAGTTTAAACGACTGAATTTAGGAGCATAAAAGTGAATAAATTACGTACTTTTTCTTATTTAGGTTGTGCCACTGCGGTTGGACTTCTTGCTGTTTTCGCTCCCACCCAGGCGGCAGAAGTAAAGATTACTTGGGAAGAACCTGAAACATATAGCGATGTTAAGCCAACTAATGAGTCACGCAAACGGTTCCGCGAACGAACGCTACAAGAGCTTGAAGAACACATTGTAGATTTGGCCAGTGATTTACCTGAGTCGCAAGTGCTGTCAATGACAGTAACAAATGTTGATTTAGCTGGTCAGGTTTGGCCAAGCCAGTTTGTCGGCTTCGGTAACGGCGCCGGTAGCGACGTCCGTATCATTAAGCGCGTTGATATTCCTAGAATGACATTCAGCTACTCGTTGGCTAATGCCGACGGTCAGGTCATTTTAAGTGGTGAAGATGTGAAACTTAAAGATATGGATTTTATGGAGTCGAATATTCGTCGCAATCGCACGGAATCGCTTTCTTATGAAAAAGCGATGCTTAACGATTGGTTTTCAGATACGTTTTCAACCCAAGTAGCAGCGAACGACTAATAGTTTCGTTCAAATCATAATAAAAAAGGTCACATATAGTGACCTTTTTTGCGTTCATAGCCCATATTTCACGGGCTATAGCAGAATAAGCTGCCTACAGATAATCAAACTCATTACCTGATATTGCAAGGGTGCTTCCAGGGCCAGCTTTATAAGCGGCTTTGTGCGCATCGCGACGTACTAATATACGTTCCATGTAGAAGTCACGTGTCTTCATCTTAGACGCTGCAAGTACTGCATTACCTGATGCCTGCGCTTTGTCGGCCATGCTGTACCACAGTACACCAATCAATGAATAGGCGCTGTATGCCAAGTAATCACAAGCAGCAGCTGCAGCGGTGGTGGCATCCATACCTAAGCAATCGGCTGAAGATGCACGCCAGTCATCAAGAATTCCTTGAGCCAGACCCTTCGCCTCACTGTCTTGAATGTCGCTGACCAAAGCGTTAAACGCATTATAGGTCGCTTCCATCATTTGACCGCCATCTCGGGTAAGCTTACGACCAATAAGGTCTAGCGCCTGAATACCGTTGGTGCCTTCATATAACATAGCAATGCGCACGTCGCGCATAAGTTGTTCCATACCCCATTCACGAATAAAGCCGTGACCACCAAATACTTGTACACCTAGGCTGGTGGTCTCAAGGCCCATATCCGTCATAAAAGCTTTGCAGATTGGCGTTAAAAACTGAAGTATCTTGTCGGCATCTTCTTTTTCTTGACCTTCACCAAGCTTCTCAACGTCCATAAACTTGGCATAGAAAAGTGAAAGTGCACGACAGCCTTCAATCAGTGATTTCTGCGTAAGTAACATACGCGCTACGTCAGGTTGAAAGACGATCGGGTCTGCTTTGCCTTCTGGATTTTGAATTCCCTGAGGTGCGCGAGACTGAACGCGTTCGCGGGCATAGGTCAGCGCGCCTTGGTAAGAGGCTTCTGCCGCCCCTAAACCTTGCAGACCTACTTGGAAGCGTGCATCGTTCATCATGGTGAACATACATGCTAGGCCTTGGTTTTCTTCACCTACAAGGTAACCCGTTGCACCGTCAAAATTCATCACGCAAGTCGGGCTCGCTTTGATCCCCATTTTGTGTTCGATGCTTCCCACTGACAAGCTGTTCGTCTCGCCAGGCTCATTGCTGGCATCTGGAAGGAACTTGGGCACTAAGAATAAGCTGATGCCTTTAACGCCTTTGGGAGCATCAGGCAGACGAGCTAGAACAAGGTGAATAACGTTCGAGCTCCAATCGTGATCGCCTGCGGTAATAAAAATCTTATTACCGGTGACTTTATAGCTGCCGTCGCCTTGTGGCTCAGCTTTGGTACTAAGCAAGCTCAAATCTGTTCCTGCGTGAGGTTCGGTCAGGTTCATGGTACCTGTCCACTCACCGCTGATTAGCTTAGCAAGGTAGATATCTTTTAATTCTTTACTGGCGTGCTTAGTAACCGCAAGTGTTGCGCTCTCAGTAAGCATGGTGGTTAAACGCCAGCTTAAGTTCGCCGCGTTTAGCATTTCGTGAACAGGCACAGCCATGGTGTACGGCAAGTCTTGCCCGTCGTACTCGGCAGTACCTAGCATTGCATTCCAGCCGTTAGCAACATATTCCTGATAGGCATCAGCGAAGCCTTTAGGCGTGGTAATTTTGCCGTCTTTTAGCGTACAGCCTTCTTCATCGCCTTCACGGTTAAGAGGGGCAACCACATCCAAAGCAAACTTTGCACCCTGTGCAATAATTTCGTTGGCAAGCTCGCTATCAAAGTCGCTGATACCGAGCTTTTCGTAGTGAGCATCAAGTCCAAGCCAGTCTTTTAACAAGAACTGAAAATCAGTCGTAGGGGCGTGGTACAGAGGCATGGATGACTCCTTTTTCAAACAAGTGTTTTAATTTTGTCTATTATAGTCACAAAAAGCGTAGTCCGAATAGTCCGTTAAAGGAAAGTTAATAATAAATTTGGATGATGTGGGTAATGATCTATGCGGACTGACATGAGAGAAACACATAGGTTTTCCAAGACTCATGGACTTTAAATGTGCAGCAAAGGTCACACAGGCTCTGGTGATTATGTCTGACGCATTGATGTTAATATAGAAAAGTGAACTCAAGTGGTAGGCTCGCTTGCAATTCAAATTCTCACTGGCATGCTTAGCTTACATTGAAATAACCCGTTCACATACGCACAAGCAACACGGTACATAAAAACATGAATTCAGAAAGCGCGAAGAAAAACCTTAAACATAGCAGTGATGATGCGCAGATCCCGGTTTGCATTGTAACGGGGGGAAGCTTGGGTATCGGTTTTGCGGTATGCAAGCTGTTTAGTCAAAACGGTTATCAAGTCATTAATTTAGATATCAGAGACTTTGAGCAAGCGTTACCTAATGCTATCTGGAAGCCGTGTGATGTAAGTGTTGTGCGTAATATTGAAGCCGCGGTGAATGAGGTTATTAGTTCTTATCAACGCATAGACGCATTGGTGTGTAATGCCGGTATACATGTTTCAGCAACCATTGAAGACACTGATGAAGCGCTGCTTGATAAGGTACTAAACTTGAACGTAAAAGGGGCGTATGGCGCGATTAAGTCTTGCCTGCCAACCATGAAAGAGCAGGGCAGCGGCGCGATTGTGGTGATGGGTTCAGATCAGTCCTTTATTGGAAAGCGCAATTCGTTCGCCTACGGTGTCAGCAAAGGTGCGTTGGCGTCTATGGCGAAAACCACCGCGCTTGACTACGCACCCTATAATATCCGCGTTAACGCGGTATGCCCGGGTACCATCGAAACCCCTCTATTTCATAACGCCATTGATAATTATGTGGCACGTTCTGGGGCAGATAAAAATGAAGTGGTAGCTGAAGAAGCCGCTGCACAACCTATTGGACGTTTGGGCCAGCCCGAAGACGTAGCTGAATTGACTTATTTCCTATGCAGCAACAAAGCGTCGTTCATCACGGGTAGCTTGTATGCGGTGGATGGGGGCTACACAGCACAATAGAAAGAGCACAATAGATAGGGCTGAACAGAAAAGCAACGCGAAATGCCTTATCAGCAATAGCATAAACCAAGGTTTTATAAACAAAGATGAGCAAGCCTTCAATCACTTGGATAGACCCTCATATTCACTTCTTTGCCTTAAACGAAGGGCACTATGGTTGGCTGAAACCAGCCAATGCCCCCTTTTGGCCAGATAAAAAAGCGATTGCAAAACATACTACAGAGCACATGCTCTATTGCGCGTCGTTAGGGCAGTTAGGCGGTTTTGTTCACATTGAAGCGGGTTACGATAACGAAAGACCCTGGCGTGAAATTGCGTTCTTGGAGCGTCATTGTACGCTGCCATTCCGTTCGGTTGGGTGTATCGATTTAACGGGAAATAATGTTGGCAGTCATATCGACAAGCTAAAGCGGTACCAGTCAATAGGTGGGCTTCGTCACATATTAGATGACGATGCTAAAGTACTTTTACGCACCCCTAAGGTTAAATGGGGAGTTCATCATATGGCGTCGCAAGGCTTGTCTTTTGAAGCGCAGTTAAATCTTGCAGATAGCAATGCTGTGCATGCGCTGCTAACGGTACTAGAACAAACACCCTCGCTAAAAGTGGCTATAAACCATGCCGCAATAGCGCCAATTGATGTAAATAGCTTTGCGTTTAAAACATGGCGGCAGAATATTCGCGACTTGAATGAAACGCAGCAAGTTGTGTTTAAGTTCTCAGGATTAGAAATGCAAGATCGCCGTTGGCTGTGGCAGCGTGCGTCTTATATTTTTGAAACCTTGCTGGACACCGTTGGCACAGATCACATGATGTTTGCCAGCAATTTTCCGCTGTGTCAGTGGCGAATGCCGTATGCCGCGCTTTGGCATGGGTTCATTGATATGACAACGCCGCTTTCTGTAACTCAAAAAGCGGCGCTGCTGTACGAAAATGCGAAGCGATGGTACGACATCGCATAAAGCTAGCTTACTTAAGCTGCTGAACTAGCCTAGGGTTTATTGCCTTCAATAAACCCGTTGGGTTTCAGCTTTATTTAAGCTCAGTTACCGTCATGTGCGGCGAGCGATAAACCACCTCATCGTTTAGATCGATACCAATTCCCGGTGTGTCAGGCGCTTCAATGAAGCCGTTTACTGGCTGAGGATCTTGAATGCAAAGTTCACGGTTCCAGTCTTTAATAGCGTAGGTATGGTGCTCGTGAATTAAGAAGTTTGGAATGGCCGTTTCTAGATGCAGGCTTGCCGCTGTCGCTACAGGGCCTCCGCAAACGTGAGCCTGAATACGTACATCGTAAATGTCGGCATAGTCACACACCTTTTTCGCTTCGGTGAAACCACCACAAAGGCCAACGTCAGGCTGAAGTACATCAATAGATTGGTCTTCAAGGTAAGGGCGTACATCCCAGCGGTGGTACAAGCGTTCACCGCCCGCAATAGGCACATTCACGTTCTTCGCTACTTTGTCGTGAAGCTTCGAGTTAAGGTAATTCACTGGCTCTTCGTAATATAGACAGCCAATTTCTTCAACGATGTCACCCAGCTGGATAGCCGTTGATGCACCTAATAAGCTGTGACATTCAAAGATGATGTCGCCATTTTCGCCCATTGTGTCTCTAATTGCCTGAAGACGGGCTTTGAAAAGTTTAAGCTCGGGCTTAGTGAATAGTTTGGTTCTGTCGAAATGGGTGTTGCCATCTTTATCGTAAACGATGGGGTCAACTTTAACCGCATCGTAACCATCTTTAAGTGCTTTTTCAGTGGCGCGAGCATAGTCAGCGGGGTCGTTAAGCTTGGTTACTTCTTTGTCCCAATCAAACTGTAGCTGGCTAGCGTAGCTACGGAGCTTGCCATTAGTTTTGCCACCCAGTAATTCGTAAACCGGTAAGCCAAGCGCTTTGCCTTTAATGTCCCAAAGTGCAGTATCAATAGCGCTCATCGCAGCATAAATAACCGGGCCGCCGCCTAATCCCCAAAAGCCTTCGCGCAGCATTCTCGACCACAGCAGTTCAGTGTGAAAAGGATTAAAGCCAATCAGCATGGCTTCGGCAATTTCTTTAATCATGTGTGCTGCGGCGCTGTGACCCCAATCATAAGCCAGTCCTGCTTCGCCCACACCGGTAATACCTTCGTCGGTGTAAACGCGTACGAAAACCGGGTTCCACTGAGGGCGCTTAGGGCATTCGATATCAAAAATTTCTACTTTGGTGACTTTCATAATGTATAAACAATTCCTGTTTGAAATAAGTTGGCGTTTAGCTGGCTAAGCTAAATTATTCGCAGAAGCCCGGGTCTAGTTTGTAAGCTTTGCGAAGCATGGCAGGCCATGCTTTTTGGCCGCCTGTTTCGCCGCTGTGAACCACATTAGCCTGTGCGTATATGCCATCAATAATGCTTTGCGGTATCTCGATAACCTCTTCATTAGACTGCATCAGGGCAAGCTGAATTTCGCACGCACGCTGCAAATCGTAAAAGCGCATAAAGGCGTCGCCAACGGTGGGACCAAGGGTTAGACCGCCGTGATTAGGCAAAAGCATGTGATTAGTGTCGCCAAGGTCGTCCTGCAAACGTTTCTTTTCACTATCATCAACGGCTAAACCTTCGTAGCTGTGATAAGAAAGTGAAGGTAGCGAAAACATTGAATACTGGCTCCAGGGCTTAAGCCCGCCTTTGACAGATGCGACTGAGATTGTGGCTAGTGTATGCAGGTGAATAACGCATTGGGCATCGTGGCGCACTTCGTGGATAGCACTGTGAATGGTGAAGCCAGCGGGGTTTATGCCGTAAGGTGTATCGTCAAGGATGTTACCCTCTAAATCGACCTTAACCAGGTTAGAGGCGGTAACCTCGTCAAACGTCAGGCCAAAGGCGTTAACCAAGTAATGATCAGTGCCCGGTACCTTAGCTGAGATATGCGTGTAAATAAGGTCGCCCCATCGCATATCTGCCACTAACCGATAGCATGCTGCTAAATCGACACGAGTTTGCCATTCTTGTTCAGATACTTTGCCTTTAAGGCTTAAGGTTGGCAGTGAAAACAAGCCACTTCTCCTATTCTTTTCATGGTGACAATTTACCAATACCCGCAACAATGAACAATGCTTTGTCAGTGCTGCGTTATATCGAATTGGGTGTAGCCATCGCGCAAGGGAATAAGATCGTCAGCGAAACGCATTGCGTCGTGGTCAAGGGTAAAGGGGTCGGCTTTAACGAGTTTTTTTATCTCTAATTTGGCCCAAGGAGGCGCATCGAAGGCGTCTGGAAGGGTCTCAATACCAGCATCTAAATCACAACCAAATATAGCCAATCCATTAGGTGTGGTGGATAAATATTGGGTAACTTCAACATTGAACCCAGTTTCTTCCCACGTTTCTCTGTGTGCAGTACAGGCGACCGACTCATGTTCAAGCAACCCTCCACCAGGAAAATCCAATTTACCTGAAAGACGGTGTTCTACTAACAGTACCTTGTTATTTGTTTTGACTAGGCACGCGGCAGCAATCAAAGGGGCTGGACTGTTTTCTCCAACTTGGTTTTGTTGAGATAAAAGCCTATCGGAAACGCGACAAACCGGCGCGTTGGGTGAAGACTGTGAACATGCGAAAAGCGTTAAAACAGCGAATATAGCTGATAAGCGAAATAAGATGGCCATCGATTTGGGTAAAATACTCTAGAAGCTGTTTGTGATTGTTTTAAAAATAATCAATATTAAATGACAGACTCTACGCAAAAATAAAAATAACACAACTAATACCAGTCCGCGTAGATCATTACCCACTCAGCGAGATTTAAAATGTTCGGAATCGCGGCGTGTTACCGCAGGTGTAGTGGCTCTACATCAAGGTGACACAACAAAGAGTACGGACATTTTAAACTCGCCCTTCGGGAAGGTCTGGCATGCTTCCTAGCTTCATTCTGGGAATTTGAAAGGGAACACCATTCCTGCCTTCCCACGCTTCGCTAGGAAACTTGCCAGCGCCTTCTGAGAGGGCAATGATCTATGCGGATTGGTATAAAAATAATAACGCAGTACACAATCTTAACGTATAGCGGCGCTTGCGAAGAATCGTAAGCGGATTTTGTGTACTTGAGTATCCTAAACGTTTTGAAAAATACGTGATGGGATACTTTTTTACCTATAGGAAAGGTTATGTCTTCACGATTATCTTTATCGCCTTTGTTGCTTGGCGTAGTACTACTTGCAGGTGTTGTAGTGTATTTGAATATGCCCGAAGAAGAGAGCGCGAGTAATAGTAGCGTGCGGGCGACGCCGGTAAAAACAGCCTTGGTATCATCACAGGCATTCCCCATTACTATTGAGTCATTAGGTACTGCTACCGCCAACGAGTCGGTGAATATTACCGCACAAGTCACCGATACCGTAAAAACGATTAATTTTGAAGACGGCGATAAAGCCACCGAAGGCGAGTTACTGGTTCAGCTAAACAATACGGAAGAACGCGCCAGGGTAGAGGAACTTAAGGCGAATATTGATGAGGCCAAACGCCAGTTCACGCGAATTTCTGACTTGCGTCAGTCAAACGCTACCTCTGAACAACTTCTTGACGAGCAGCAAGCACGGGTTAAAGCCTTACAAGCTCAGCTAGATATTGCGCTAGCTCAGCTAAACGACTTGCAGATACGCGCGCCATTTAGCGGACTACTAGGTAATCGCGAAATCAGTATCGGCTCTTTGGTGCAACCTGGTGACACTATCACTACTTTAGATGACATCAGTCTAATTAAGGTCGATTTCAGTATCGCTGAAAACCATCTTGCAAGCGTGGCTAAAGGGCAGGCATTAAGTGCATCCTCGGTGGCTTACCCCGGAGAAGAGTTTACAGGGAAAATCTCTAACATTGACACGCGACTCGACCCGATTAGCCGCTCTATTCGGGTACGTGCGACGATAGACAACCAAGATAATCGTCTACGCCCAGGTATGCTGCTTACCGTAATTGTTGAAAAGCGCGTGCTGAATACTTTGGTATTGCCGGAAAAGGCGCTGGTTCCCGTTCAAGACAAGCAGTATGTGTATGTCGTTAAAGATAACGTTGCACATCAAACTGAAGTGGTAATTGGTGAGCGTCGTCCCGGGCTGGTACAAATTGTTAGTGGGTTAAACGAAGGCGATGAGGTCATTACCGAAGGCACGCTTCGGGTACGCGACCAATCTCCGGTTAATGTGTTAAACCGCTAAGGGAGCATATCGTCATGTTATTGTCAGACGTTTCTGTAAAGCGCCCTGTTTTCGCAACGGTTATTAATTTACTGCTGATCATTTTCGGTATTGTCGCTTTTACCATGTTGAGTTTGCGTGAATACCCTGATATCGACCCACCGATTGTCTCGGTGAGTACGACCTACACAGGGGCATCGGCTAATATTGTTGAGACTCGGATCACCCAGCTATTGGAAGATAGAATATCGGGTATTGAGGGGATAAAAAACGTTACCTCGACCTCTCGTAATGGTCGTTCAGACATTACCATTGAATTTAAGCTCTCTCGTGACATTGATGCTGCCGCGAATGACGTGCGCGAGCGAGTAAGTCGCGCACTCAATAACTTGCCTGACCAAGCTGATCCTCCAGAGGTGTCTAAAGCAAATTCCGATGAAAGTGCCGTGGTATGGTACAACTTGCGAAGCACAAACCTAAATACCATGGAGCTAACTGACTACGCCGAGCGCGTATTAGTGGATAGGCTTTCAATTGTCGATGGTGTCGCCCGAGTTCAAATTGGGGGAGGCAGGCGCTATGCCATGAAAGTGTTCTTAGACCGCAATGCAATGGCGGCAAGAGGTATTACGGTAAACGATGTAGAGCAAGTCATTCGCGCCGAGAATGTGGAATTGCCGGCAGGGGAAGTGGAAAGTACTGACCGTAACTTTGAAGTACGGGTTGCGCGAACCTTTCTTACACCTGACGACTTTGCCGCGCTGACAGTTGCGATAGGCGACAACGGCTATCTTGTGCGGCTTGGCGAAATAGCCCATGTTGAGTTAACCGCCGAAGATGACGAAACCGAGTTTCGTGGTGATGGCGTCAATATGATTGGACTCGGTATTATTAAGCAGTCCAAAGCCAACACCTTAGACGTTGCCCGTGCAGCGAAAGCGCAAATTGAAAGAATAGAAGCCACCCTTCCTGATAATATTTTTATTGTACCCAGCTATGATTCGTCGGTATTTATTGAGGCGTCGATTGATGAAGTATATGAGACTTTAGGTATAGCGATGCTAATGGTGGTGATCGTTATTTACCTTTTCCTAGGTAATATTCGCGCCACGTTGATTCCGGCAGTGACCGTACCCGTCTCTATTATTGCCGCTTTTATCGTGATGTATGCACTGGGGTTTTCGATCAACCTTCTTACCCTGCTTGCTATGGTGCTAGCCATCGGTTTGGTGGTGGATGACGCCATAGTTGTGCTTGAGAACATCTACCGACGCATAGAAATGGGCGAACCCCCTATTTTGGCCGCCTACCGCGGCGCTAAAGAAGTTGGGTTTGCAGTTATTGCAACAACGCTGGTGCTTATCTCTGTGTTTGTACCGTTGGTTTTCCTTGAGGGCAACATTGGAAGGCTATTTACGGAGTTCGCATTGGCCATAGCTGCTGCGGTAGCGTTTTCAAGCTTTACCGCACTTACGTTGTCGCCCATGATGGCCTCGAAAATTCTTAAAAAAAGAACGCGGTCGTCTGGCTTTGGAAGTTGGATGGACAAGCAGTTCTCTAAACTTGAGAACGGCTACTTCAATACGCTAGGTAAAACGTTGCATCAGCCTATTTTGATGCTGCTTATGCTTGCTATTGCTATCGTTGCATTGGTACAGCTTTCTGAAAAAGTGCCTAGCGAGTTCGTTCCCAAAGAAGACAGAGGCAATTTCTTCATTTTGATGAACGCGCAGGAAGGGGCTAGTTTCGAAAGTAACGCAAAGAATCTCGAAAAAATTGAGAGTATCTTAATGCCTTACCGCGAGAGTGGGAAAATTAATCGCCTTTTGGTTAGAACACCTGGTTTCGGCGGTAATGCGGGTATCGCAATTGTGGGGTCTGCAGACTGGGATGAGCGAGATTTCAGTACATTTTCGCTCATGGATGAAATCAGCGCCAAACTTAACAGCGTGCCTGACGTTCGTGCTTTTGCCATCATGCGCAGCGGGATTTCTGGAGGAGGCCTCGGCCGTCCTGTTCAGTTCGTCTTACAAGGCGATACCTACGAAAATCTGGTTGAATGGCGAGACATTGTTCTACAAAAGGCAGCGCAGAACCCAAGGCTCATTCGACTAGACTCCGATTATAAAGAAACCTCACCACAGCTATTGGTGAATATTAACCGCGACAGGGCCGCTGATCTTGGGGTATCAATTAGTGATATTGGCGGCACACTGGAAGTGATGCTGGGTCAGCGTAGGGTGTCAACATTCCTTGATAGGGGCGAAGAATACGATGTCATCATGGAAGGTATAGAGGAAGATTTTCGAAGCCCTAACAGCATAGAAAATTTGTACGTGCGCTCATCCCGCACTGGCGAGCTCATTCCTATGGATAATTTACTCACGTTTGAAGAGCAAGCCACGTCAGCACAGTTAAATCGCTACAACAGAATGCGTGCTGTCACTATTTCTGCCAACTTGGCGGACGGTTATACGCTAGGGCAGGCACTTGAATATTTAGAAAACATTGTAAGTACAGAACTGCCTGACAATGTATCAATAGATTACAAAGGCGAGTCACAGCTGTATCAGGAAGCGGGTAATTCATTTGTATATGTATTTATGCTGGCACTCGCTGTCACTTACTTAATATTGGCTGCGCAATTTGAAAGCTGGGTGCACCCGCTAGTCATCATGCTGACCGTGCCGCTGGCGCTTGTTGGAGCCTATATCGGGCTATTCTTTAGCGATATGACGATCAATATATACAGTCAAATTGGTTTGGTTATGCTAATTGGACTTGCCGCAAAAAACGGTATTCTTATTGTCGAGTTTGCAAACCAACTACGGGATGCCGGTATGGAGTTTGAATATGCGCTTAAACGCGCAGCCGCGCAGCGCCTACGTCCTATCGTAATGACGGGCTTCACTACGGTATTTAGCTCCTTACCACTTGTACTCGCGTCTGGACCAGGAGCAGAAAGCAGAATGGTTATAGGCATGGTCATTTTCTCTGGTGTTCTCGTTTCTGCCTTCATGACACTTTATGTTGTTCCCACCGCTTATAGCTGGCTGGCAAGAAACACCGGTTCTCCACTTCAACGAACAATGGAGATAGAGAAGCTGGAGCAGTCGATCCCTTATAAAAAAGGCGAATCGTAACCATTATAGCGGGGTAAAGCCCGCTTAGCCTTTATTTTCGTTAATACACGCTCAACAAGGGCTGATTAAAAAAATATACAGGAAGGGGCTATAAGGGTTATCTTTCCGTATGTTTTTACATACGTAAATATCAGCGCTTATCACTAAGTGTTTTGTGGTGAAACCCCTTAACTTACTGAAAAAGATAAAATAATTTTCTTTTCACTGCTCTCATCATAAATTCTTATTTGTGGTCATAATGCATAAAGGAATGTATTAGACATTTGTATAGTTGCTTAACTTACAACTTCTTCTACACTTCACGCCAAAATCAAACGCTTGTATAAGTCATTAATTTTTAAATGCTAAAATTTTCACGCTCAAATTGGCGAATATGGCAATTGTGACCAATACTTACCCCGTTGTATGAGTATGAGCACACACGCACATGTTTGTCTCAAGCCGTTTAAAAGCTCCACTTTCCGTGCAAACGGGTTAGCAAGAAAGTTAAAAGCGAAGAGCAAGCATTCAACAGACTCTAGAGGACATATCATGAAGAAATGGATACTTGCAGCAGGATTGTGCTGTAACGTAGCTTTTGCCGATGTAGCAGTTATTGTTCATCCAAGTAACGCTGACACCCTCGACAAAGATAGTATTAGCCGTTTATTTCTAAATAAAGCAAAGGCGTTTCCAAGTGGTACGCAAGCCGAGCCAGTTGCGTTAGCTGAAGGCCAATCTGCCACTGATGAATTTAACGGCAAGGTATTAAACAAAACCGCAGCACAATTAACCGCGTTTTGGTCAAAACTAGTATTTACCGGTAAAGGTCAACCACCAAAAGCTCTGGGTAGCGATGCAGAAGTTGTATCTGCTGTAGCCGGAAACCCTGGCGCAATTGGTTACGTCGACGCTGGCGCTGTTAACGACAGCGTACGAGTAGTCGCTACCTTTTAACTGACCGTTTATACAAAGAATTTAAGGAACACGCATGAAAACCAAACTTGCTATCTTATCTATGGCTGGCCTGTTAGCTACTCCGGCACTGGCTGATATTCAAATCAACGGCTTTGCAAACCTTATTGGTGGTATGACACTAGACGATGACGAGTCAGTATACGATTACGACAGCGACTTTAACTTCGACCCTGCAAGTGTATTTGGCCTTCAGGTTCGTGGTGATGTTAGCGATAAGCTCTCTGCGACCGCCCAGCTGGTTGGTCGTGGTAGCGAAGATTACGACGCCGATTTTGAATGGGCGTACATGACCTATATGTTGAACAACAACTTCAACATCAGTGCAGGCCGTCTTCGCATGCCTTTATTTAAGTATTCTGCTTCATTAGATATCGGTTACTCGTATCACTGGCTTACACCACCAGATGCTGTATACGGCATTGACTTCAACAACATTGACGGTGTTCGTGTTGACTACATGAACTACTCAGGTGACTGGGAATATGGTGCACAGTTTACCGTTGGTCGTACTGAGGCTGATACCACCATTTCAGGAACACCTGCTGCGTTAGAATTGGAAAACGTGGTCGCTGTTTCATTTGAAGCAACACGAGATTGGTTCAGTGCGCGTACTTTGCTTGCACGTGCTAAAACAAGTGCTGCGAATGCTGACTTTGACACATTTGTTGGTGGTTTAAATCAATATGGTGCCTTTATTCCTGCGGCGTCTTTAGCCGCTGAAGGCCTGAGTGTTAACGAAGATACAGGTACCTTCTTTGAAGTGGCTGTTGATATCGATAAGTACGATTGGTTTGTGGGTGCAGAATTTACCCAAACAGAAGTTGATGGCTCTGTTATTGCCGATAATAAAGCATGGTACGTTACGGCGGGTATGCGCTTTGGCAAGTTTACACCACATATTACTTACGAAGTTGAAGAAGCGGATAATGGTACTCAGCTAGGTTTAATTGCTGCATTACCAGCTACGATTGCGACAGGCGATGCCGTGGTAGATGCTACGTGGAACGGCGCAAATGGCTCGTCGGGTATTTACCAAACTGCGGCAGGTATTGCTGCTCAACAGGAGCTAGACGTGTCTGCAGTTACTGTTGGTCTTCGTTACGACGTTGAGCCAGGTTTTGCACTTAAAACTGACGTGACTTGGTATTCAGATGATCTAAACGATCTAAATGATGCAACACTGCTTAAAGTAGGCGTAAACTATACGTTCTAACTACTCGTTATGGCCTTGCATTTTGGTGCGAGGCCATAATTTCATTAAAGATTTTAGCTAATGGGTAGATAAATTAGATATGATGTTTTTTCAGGTGAAACTGAAACGTAGTTAAGCAATTATAAAAAACAGTGGGATAGCTGATGAACTTTCTAAAAAAAATGCCAATTGCGACAAAGATTTTCCTCATTCCGGGGATCGCAGCGCTAAGTTTTATTATTTACTTGCTTATCACTGTCTATACCGCACTCAATAATGGTGCAACGCTAGAAAAAGTTCAGAAAGTTCAATTTCCTGCCCTTCAACTATCAGCATCGACCTTGGTTGATATGCAAAAGGTTCGCGATACCCTTGCGAGCGCAGTGACCACTGGTGATGAAGACACCCTTACTATGGCGCAAGAGCTCGCCGAAGAAGCAAAAAGCGGCTTAAACCACATTGCTTCTATTAGCCCTGAGTTTCGTAGTGAGATTTCCCGCATCTCCTCAGGCTTTGATAATTATTTCGATGTTGCCTACGACGTATCACAGTCTATGGTCAAAGGCACTGCCGACTTCAGTCGTTTAGGCGAACTCTCAGCCCAAATGAATCAGTCTTACGATGGTGCCATCGCTGCGATGTCTCAATTTCGTGATGCTCAACAGGCGGCATTTGAAGAAGCATTTAAAAACACAGACAGTGCCAATACCTCGCTAATTAGTACAGGCGTCATTTTAGCCGTGGTTGTGACTATATTGTTGTTTGGGACCGCGGTACCTATTGTTCGCGGCATTAAGCAAAGTATTGATGACGTGGTTCGTTCCCTGAAAGATATTGCTCAAGAAAACGGTGACCTAACGGTTCGTATAGAAACCAAAAGCGAAGATGAAATTGGCGAATTGGTGTATTGGTTCAACCAATTCATGGACAAACTGCAAGGCGTAGTGCGTGATGTGGTAGAAGCGAGTTTACCGCTATCAAACCTAGCGCAGAACTTACGCGGTGTAACGGAAGAAACTCAGCGCACTATTGATGTACAGCAAAAGTCCGCAACCAATGCTAAGCGTGCGGTAGATACGATGAGTGGCTCTGTTGACGGTGTTGCACATAGCGCAGCGCAGGCGGCAAGCGACGCTAACAAAGCGACAACAGCGGCCAGTGAAGGACGTCAAATCGTACAGCAAACCGTTACCAGTATTCAGCAGCTTGCTGAGAACGTACGCGAAACCGCTGACGTTATAGCCCGTTTAGAGTCTGATTCTAATAAAGTTGGCTCGGTGCTGGATGTGATAAAAGGTATTGCAGAGCAAACCAACCTGTTAGCACTAAATGCCGCCATTGAAGCCGCAAGAGCGGGTGAGCAGGGTAGAGGCTTTGCGGTAGTCGCAGATGAAGTGAGAACGCTAGCATCGCGCACACAGCAGTCTACGGAAGAAATTCAAAGTACTATTGAACAGCTTCAAAATGCTGCTCACTCAGCGGTAGAGGTAATGTCTCGTGGTACCGAACAAGCAACTAGCAGTGTAGAGACGGCTAATAAAGCGGGAAGCAGTCTAGAAACCATTACCAGTACTATTGGGCGCATCAACCAAATGAACGAGCAAATTGCGCACAATACCGAAGACCAGCGCACTGTAGCGGTTGACATAGTTCGTCACGTTGATGAAATTCATGAGCGTACCGAGCAAACAGCGAGCCGTTCAGGTGAATTAGGCAGCATGTGTAATGAGCTTGCTGACCTGGCGCAGCACCTTGAGTCAATTGCGAAGCAATTTAGAGTATAACACCTTATCAAATGCTATTTAGGGCCTCCGCAAGGAGGCTTTTTTGTAGGCGCCAATTACATTTCAAAAGTCATTGTTACTAGCGTTAAGCGGAATTAGGATAAAACGAAGGCATAAAAAAATCCCCAGCCAAGGCTGGGGATTTTTAGTCAAAGCAATGCTTTTTCTATTCGTCTAAGAAGCTGCGTAGCTGCTCAGAACGGCTAGGGTGGCGAAGTTTGCGAAGTGCTTTCGCTTCAATTTGACGAATACGCTCACGGGTTACGTCAAACTGCTTGCCTACTTCTTCAAGGGTGTGGTCAGTATTCATGTCGATACCGAAGCGCATACGAAGTACTTTTGCTTCACGGGCTGTTAGGCCTGCTAATACTTCCTGCGTTGCATCTTTCAAGCTACCGCCAGTTGCTGAGTCGAGGGGCTGAATAATCGTGCTGTCCTCGATAAAGTCGCCAAGATGTGAATCTTCATCATCACCGATAGGGGTTTCCATCGAGATTGGCTCTTTAGCAATTTTAAGTACCTTACGAATTTTGTCTTCAGGCATTAGCATGCGCTCTGACAACTCTTCAGGAGTAGGCTCACGACCCATTTCCTGAAGCATTTGACGAGAGATACGGTTAAGCTTGTTGATCGTCTCAATCATGTGAACAGGGATACGGATAGTACGCGCCTGGTCAGCAATAGAGCGAGTAATCGCCTGACGAATCCACCAGGTTGCATAAGTTGAGAACTTATAACCACGACGGTATTCGAACTTATCCACCGCCTTCATTAGACCAATGTTACCTTCTTGAATAAGGTCTAGGAATTGAAGACCGCGGTTGGTGTACTTCTTAGCAATTGAGATAACAAGACGTAAGTTAGCTTCAACCATTTCTTTCTTCGCGCGGCGTGCTTTCGCTTCACCGATTGACATGCGACGGTTGATGTCTTTGATATCTGCGATCACCAAGCCAGTTTCCTGTTCAACTTGGTTCATCTTGCTAATACAGCGCTCAATTTCTTCCTGATTTACAGCAAGGTCAGCGGCGTATGGTGCACCTGATTTAACTGCTTCATGTAACCATGCATTAGACGTTTCGTTGCCCGCAAATGCTTTGATGAAATCTTTCTTCGGCATTTTTGCGTTAACCACGCAGAACTTCATTACTAGACGCTCTTGAATACGCACTTTGTCCATCATCTCACGCATGTTCTTAACCATGCGATCGAACTGTTTTGGAACTAGGCGGAATTCTTTGAAAACATCGCTTAATGCATTGATTTGCGTGCGAGAGTCAGCATGAGCACGGCCTTTCTTCTCGATAACTTCACGAGTTTTAAGGTATTGCTCACGAAGCTCAGTGAAACGCTCGCGGGCTAACTCTGGGTCAACACCGCTATCGTCTTCGTCGCTATCGTCATCATCTTCATCGTCGTCTTCATCATCTAACTCTTCTTCAGATAATTCAGAACCAACGTGAGTAGCCGTTGGAGCAAGGTCTTGCTCATCGTTAGGATCAACAAAGCCAGAGATGATGTCGCTCAAGCGAATTTCTTCTGCTTCGTAAAGATCCCACTGGTCTAATAGATAAGTGATAGCTTCTGGGTATTCAGCAACTGAACATTGTACCTGGTTGATACCATCTTCAATTCGTTTAGCGATTTCAATTTCGCCTTCACGAGTAAGAAGTTCAACCGTACCCATTTCACGCATGTACATGCGAACTGGGTCAGTCGTACGGCCAATTTCACTTTCTACAGTAGCTAGTGCCTGAGCTGCCGCTTCTGCAGCATCTTCATCAGCATTCGCTTCTTGCATGAGAAGTTCGTCTGCATCAGGAGCTGATTCAGAAACTTGAATTCCCATGTCGTTAATCATGCGGATTATGTCTTCGATTTGATCAGAATCGACAATATCTTGCGGCAGGTGGTCGTTTACTTCTGCAAAGGTTAAGTAACCTTGCTCTTTACCTTTTGCAATCAGGAGTTTAATCTGAGACTGCTTGCTTTGCGCCATATAACCTACACTTCTCACATTCAATTAGTTTGCAATAGAAAAGACAACATACGTCTAGGTATGTTCCCCGTTCTGCTGTAGTACTGCTTTTGTATCAAGGCCGT
Organism: Alteromonas sp. DY56-G5; assembly: GCF_041414725.1. Lineage (NCBI taxonomy): Bacteria > Pseudomonadati > Pseudomonadota > Gammaproteobacteria > Alteromonadales > Alteromonadaceae > Alteromonas > Alteromonas sp. DY56-G5. The sequence goes on from NZ_JANHZQ010000003.1 coordinate 143,733, forward strand.
TAATGCTCGATGCCACGCTGGTCTAAACCATTATGTTGCGATGCACATCTGCTCGGGTTCGGATCTGCCCGTTATGTTCGGCTATATCTTTGCTACTCGTGCTGCTGTATTTTTGTTCACTTTATAGTGAATGAGACACGTTTATCTGTGCCCACAGCGAATTAGCCAGTATAGCAGAATAAACGGTGGTTTTACCAGATTGATGGCCGATTTTTTAGCCAGTGTTTTTAAGCTATAAAACAGCGCGTATTCCAGACAGCGCGTATTTTAGCTAAACTAATCTTGTTAACTTAATCTCACCAACATAAGTGTTTAAAAAAGCCTTGTGCAAAAGCCTACAGAAGAACAGGCTAACCTCTAGGTCAGTTTGCCCAAGGTTAACTCTTCTGCCTTTCCCTCATAAGCAGGTTCAATTCCTGTTTTTCCGCCTGTGTCAGCGGCTGAACCCGCGAGCGTGAAATTAAGGTTTCAATGCGGCTATCGAAATGCCCGTCCAGTAAGCGAGCGAAGCTGTCGTTGTAAACCCGTTCAGCATCCTCGTCTTTAACCAAGTGTTCTTGTAACAATAATTTCGCGATAGTAGAAGAATGGGGATGGTCGCGGAAATTTTCAACAAGCTGCGCGGTTTTTGCTTGAGGGTGACTCACGCAATAGCGATGCACATCGCGTAATAAATCCATGCCAGCAGCGTTGCTGCCCGCAAAAATATCAATTTGAACGTCTTCACATAGTGTGGCTAATTCAGGTTTATCAAGCAGCAAGCGTATCAGCATGCGAAGCGGTGATAGTTTAGGCTTGTTTACTTGATTGCGATTCGGAGAATAAGCTTGCTTCGAACCTTGATTGGCTTTGGTGATATCTTGCTGAAGTTTAAACCGATCGAACTCGCCAGTGTGCTTGGCTAGTTCTTCCAGCAGCATTTGCTTTTGATCATCACCTAATGTGCTTTCGATAAGCGGCATTGCCGCTTTCTTAAGGGCAATTTTACCTTCTGGCGTGCCCACATTGTGCGTCTTTAATAAGTTTTCAAAGAAGAAGCGGGATAACGGCATAGCGTCATCTAGCATTTCCATAAACGCATCTTTCCCCACCTGACGCACCATCGTGTCAGGATCCTCGCCGTCGGGTAAGAATAAAAACGAAATACGCACGCCGTCTTTTAACGCGGGCAGGGCGTTTTCTAACGCGCGCCATGCAGCTTCACGCCCTGCGCGGTCACCGTCATAACAGCATACAATGTGAGACGTAGCGCGAACCAGCATTTGAATATGTTCAGGTGTGGTAGCTGTACCTAGCGCAGCAGTAGCAATATTAATGTCGAATTGACTGAGCGCCACTACGTCCATATAGCCTTCTACAATAACGACGGTATCCAGGCTACGATTTTTTTGTCTGGCAGAATAAAAGCCAAAGAGCTCACTGCCTTTGTGGAAAATGCGGGTTTCTGGCGAGTTTAAGTATTTAGGGCCGCCGTCATCTAATACTCGGCCGCCGAAACCCACCACACGACCCCGTTTGTCCCTGATAGGAAACATAATGCGGTCGCGGAAGAAGTCGTAGGTACGCCCTTGGTCGTTTTTATTGACCAGTTTTAAGTCGACCAGTTGCTTGATGCGCTGTGGATCTTTGCCAAAGGTATTTAGCAACGCGTCCCAACTGTCTGGCGCGTAGCCAATTTCCCATTGCTTAACGATATCGCCGCTTAATCCACGGTTTTTCAAGTAGTCGATGGCTTTTTTGCTATTACCATTTTGGCGTAACTGATGCTGGAAAAAGCGTGCAACTTGCTCCATGACTGCGTAATCGTCTTGCTGTTGCTGCTTTTTCTCTTCGCTCATGGCAGGGCGACTGCCCTTTTCACGGGGGACTTCAAGCCCGTGATAACGGGCTAGTTCTTCAATCGCCTCGACAAATTCTAAGCGGTCGAATTCCATAATAAACGAGATAGCGTTACCGTGAGCGCCACAGCCGAAACAGTGGTAAAACTGTTTGTCTTGACTAACAGTGAAAGATGGCGACTTTTCGTTATGAAAAGGGCAGCACGCTTGGTAGTTTTTACCTGCTTTTTTAAGTTTAACTCGGCTATCTACCACTTCTACCACATCGGTACGTGACAGCAGGTCGTCTATAAAATCGCGAGGTATCTTTCCAGCCATGAGGGTACTTTCAAAAAGGGTTAGTTAAAAAAGATCTAGTTCAAAAAGAATGAGAAAAGCACAAGTCGTAACTGCGCTTCAAGCGACAGGCTACAACATTATGAAAACAGTAATCTACTTTAACAGGGAAGTGTAAAAATGAGAACAATGAAGGTGTGACAATGCACACCTTCTACACACTTCTCTTTTACGAAAGGTCAGAGTTTAAGCGTTCAAGCGCGCCTTAATTTTTGCACTCAAAGCACCCATGTCGGTGCGGCCTTGAACCTTAGGTTTCAAGGCGCCCATGACTTTACCCATATCCTGCATACCCGATGCTCCGGTCGCAGCCATGGTTTCGTCGATAAGTGCATTTAGCTCATCGTCAGTCAAAGGCTGAGGTAAGAAATCTTCAATGTAAGTGATTTCTTCACGCTCTTTGCTAGCTAGGTCGTCGCGGTTTGCTGCGTCATATTGTGCAGCCGCGTCTTGGCGCTGCTTAACCATTTTGGTCAGTACCGCTAAGATTGCGCTGTCGTCTAGCGTAATTTGTTCATCGATTTCTTTTTGTTTAATGGCAGCCATTGCCATGCGAATAGTACCAAGACGTACTTTTTCTTTTGCACGCATCGCATCTTTTTGCGCTGCTTTTAAATCATCAATTAGTGCCATGATGTTTCCTGATTTTTTATTAGTAGATTGAGCTTATATCAATCCGCATAGATCATTGCCCACTCAGAAGATAATGATCTATGCGGACTGGTATTATTAAGCCCCAGGTTGAAAATCAAATGCAACCATTTGAAAAGGAAAAAATGGAGTCGATAAGAATAAGGCCAAAAAATAGAGGCCCAGAAACGCGAAAGGTGCTGCAATTGCAACACCTTTCAGACTCGTTACTTAACCCTATATTAGTAGAGTTTTACGCGACGTGCGTTTTCACGAGCTAGCTTCTTAAGATGACGCTTCTTGGCGGCAGCTTTCTTGCGCTTGCGTTCCCAAGTTGGCTTTTCGAAGAATTCACGACGACGAACTTCAGAAAGAACACCTGCTTTTTCACAAGAACGCTTAAAACGACGCAGCGCCACATCAAACGGCTCGTTTTCTCTAACTTTAACGATAGGCATTAAACACTCACCTCAAAACTTTTACTGTGTAAATCCGGGTAAAATTGTGCGCTAAAAAGGCCACCCGGGTTAAAAATGGTGCGAAATTCTAATCATATCTACAGAGAAAGTAAAGGATGAATTGCCAAAAAATAGCCAATATTGTGCATTTACCGTTCATTTACCTGTTCACTGGCATTCCATGAATGCAGGATTAAAGGTAAACTCTGCGCTCGTTAAGCACCGTGTTGTTTAACTCGGCTTGTATAAGCGCCCTTTTCAGAATGTTTTCTAGCTCAATTCCCTTTTGAAAAATGGTGATCAAAAGTGTGGAATCAGATGATCCTGACTAGGGTAGTGTTATGATCGCGGCGGGATCATAAAGATGATCGCATCAGATCGCCAGAATTATTTTCTCAGTTTTTGATATTTGCTTAGTCATTATGGCTCTCAACAATTGTGTGAACACGTGTTGTGATAAAAAGACGACAGCAAATCCAAAAACGAAGCATTGAAGTTAGTAGTAAAAGGGTTACTCCCCATGCGTATTTTAGGAATAGAAACATCTTGTGACGAAACTGGCATCGCCGTTTACGACGATGAAAAAGGGTTGCTGTCGCACGAACTATATAGCCAAGTAAAGCTGCACGCAGACTACGGTGGTGTTGTGCCTGAACTTGCGTCACGGGACCACGTGAGAAAGATCATTCCTTTAATTGAAAAGGCTATGGAAGACGCTAACACCCAACCATCAGAGATCGACGGCGTTGCTTTTACCCAAGGCCCCGGTTTAGTGGGCGCATTGTTAGTGGGTTCGTCTGTCGGGCGTTCATTGGCCTACGCGTGGAATGTGCCAGCAGTGGGCGTTCATCATATGGAAGGGCATTTATTAGCGCCTATGCTTGAAGACGACGCTCCTGAATTTCCTTTCGTTGCTTTATTGGTTTCAGGTGGCCACTCAATGCTAGTTAAAGTCGAAGGCATTGGTCAATATGAAGTACTTGGTGAGTCTATTGATGATGCCGCTGGTGAAGCCTTTGATAAAACCGCCAAGTTACTTGGCCTTGATTATCCAGGCGGCCCTCTTTTAGCAAGATTGGCTGAAAAGGGAGAAGCGGGACACTATAAGTTTCCTCGCCCGATGACCGACAGACCAGGACTAGATTTCAGTTTCAGTGGTTTAAAGACCTTTGCGGCGAACACCATTCGCGATGCTGACCTAACCGGTGGTGATGCTGAGCAAATAAAAGCGAATATTGCCTACGCGTTTCAAGAAGCCGTCGTTGATACGCTTATTATAAAATGTAAGCGAGCATTAAAGCAGACTGGTATGAAGCGTTTGGTTATTGCTGGCGGCGTAAGTGCAAATACAATGTTGCGCAGTGAGATGAAAGCCCTGATGCAAGAGCTAAAAGGTGAGGTGTTTTATCCTAGCTTAGCGTATTGTACAGACAATGGTGCCATGATTGCCTATGCGGGCATGCAGCGTTTGAAAGCTGGGGAAACCTTGGCCTTGTCTTCACAAGCCAAGCCGCGCTGGCCTCTTGATACTTTATCGGCGATTTAGGTATTCATAAAAAACCGGTAATTAGGCGCCACACCTCGTTGTAAACGCTACTATGTCTTTCCTAAGTTCACTGGGGAAATATTGAGCATAGCAAGCAGGTAAAACAAAAAAGCATAAATAAAAGGCAATGGGAGCGCATTCCATTGCCTTTTGTTTTACTGAAATGAACATTGAGTAAGGACGTTAAACACCATGCGCTTAGCAACAGACGGAACAAAACAAAATGCACCGCTATTCTATTTAGCATTGTCGTTATTTATTTCGCTTACCTTTGCAGCGCTCACCGCGTCCAATGCATTTGCATCAAGCAAAGCAGCCTTGAATGACTCTGTAAAAGGCCCGAAGCAAGAGCAGCAAGATCAGTATGTCGTGCTCATTTCTCTTGATGGATTTCGACACGACTATATAGAGTTACACAATGCGGAGCAACTTGGCGCCATTGCAAAGCAGGGGGTAAGAGCCTCGTCTATGACCCCTGTTTATCCGTCGAATACCTTTCCCAACCATATTTCTTTGATCACTGGGCTGCTTCCTAAACATCACGGCATCGTGAATAACCGTTTTTATGATAAATCCCGCCCTACAAAAGAGGGTTATGCAAAATATCAACTAGGTTATGGCGGCATGGACAGCACGTGGATTACGGCAACGCCGCTATGGAACTTAGTGGAATATCATGGCATGAAGGCAGCTACCTTCTTCTGGCCAGAGTCTGATTCACGCATATCAGGTACCTTGCCTAGCTACTTCTATCACTACTCTAAATACGCCGATTACCAGCAGCGGGTAGATCAAATTATAACTTGGTTGAAACTGCCTGAGGTGTCGCGCCCTCGCTTTATTGCGGGTTATTTCTCGCTTACCGATTCGGTTGGACATGATGAAGGACCTTTTGCCGACAAAACCAATGATGCGGTGCAGGAAGTGGATGCGCTTATTGGTCAACTTTATGAACGCATTAATGCATTAGATTTGCCGGTAAACTTGGTGGTGGTGTCAGACCACGGCATGACACCCATTGATGAAAGTCAGCTTATAGAAGTTGAGTCTTTATCTATACCTGATAGCTTCATTATTGAAAATGAAGGAGCGCAAGTTCATCTTTACGCCAAAGTGGGCGTGAACGATAAACAAATCACCGAAGAAACAGAACGTCTTACCCATATAGCCGAAAACCGTTACATTGTGCTTAACGATACCCAGCGCGCTGAGCGACATATGGAAGCGGGAAATAGAACCGGCGATATCATTATTGAGATAGCCCCGCCAGCACGCTTTAAAAACGCCAACAGCATGCATGTTAGTAAAGGTGGGCATGGCTACATGAACACGCTGCCTGATATGGGGGCGACGTTTGTTGCAGTGGGACCTGCGTTTAAAACGAATACCACCCTACCTGTGTTTAGCAATCTGGAGGTTTATCCTGCGTTGGCCAAAATACTTGGCATTGCACCGGTTACGCCGATAGACGGTAAGCTAGATATGCTGGAAAAGGCGCTTACTCTTTAACTTTTCCCTTATCCCATACTTTACTTTCATTGCCCGCTAGAAGTCGGGCAATGTTGTCTTTGTGGCGTAGAATGATAAGCAGCGAAAGCATTGCCACGGGCACGGTATATAAAGGCTTTATCAAAAATGTAAATAACGGCGCAAGAGATACTGCGATAAGCGCGCCCAATGAAGAATAGCCCGTAAGAAACACCACTACTACCCAGCTTAGAATAAGCAAACCTGCTAAATCGAGCCCTATTGGCAGCATAGCGCCAAACGCAGTAGCGACGGCTTTACCACCTTTGAAACCAAAATAGAGCGGAAAGATATGCCCCAAGCACGCGAAAATAGCAATGACGCCTAACATAATTGGCTCTATACCCAGAAAGTAACTGCCGTAAACGGGAATAGTGCCTTTTAGTATATCCATGACAAGCACGAGGAGCGCTGGAACACGACCGCCCAGTCGATATACATTGGTAGCACCTGGGTTTTTAGAGCCGGCGGTTCGTGGGTCTGGTAAACCAAACAGCTGGCTTATAACCACAGCACTTGAAAGTGAACCGAAAAGATAGGCAACAGCGATCATCAAAAGAGTTAGCGAAATCATTTTGTCATTCTAATTATTAAAAATATTGCCTTTTATTACGTTAAATTTGGTGTGTGCAAGTTCAATGGGCTTTAGTCGCATTAAATTGTGAAACCTTGGTTGCCCCCAGTTGTCATACAGCGGTATAGTTGTGCCACACATGCGTAAAGCTACTCCATCCAAACGCGATATACCACCGTTTACCAGCAATATGTGGTTGAAAGCGCAGTAGTAAGACCAGTATTGGAGCCGGAAAGTAGGGCAATAAACTGGTTTGATAACAGACAAGATGAAATTCCATGGGAAAAATTTATATAACAGGGCTTGAAGTAGACACCCTGATTGGTGTTTATGATTGGGAGCGAGAAAGAACCACCCAGCTACTTCTTGATGTAACACTTGATGTTGATTTAAGCGCGGCGATGCAAAGCGACGATGTTGCAGACACTGTAGACTATGCAAAAGTGGCAGAGTGTATTGTAGAAGTAGGCAAAGAAAGCACATTTGAGCTACTTGAAGCTCTAGGTAATAAAGTGATGGACGCCGTTCTTGATAATTTCACCGTTGCGTCAATAACGCTTAAAATTGTTAAGCCTAATATCCTTCCCAATGCGCAAACGGTTGCTGTTGAAATGCGTAAAGAGCGCAATTAATGTCACAACACACCATCTTAATCAGCATTGGCTCTAATATTGAACGTGAGCATTACACTAGGCAATCTTTAGTTGCGTTAAAACAACACTTCTCAGATGTTTCAGTGTCTTCGGTCTACGAGAGCGAAGCGGTGGGCTTCAATGGAAGCCCTTTTTATAACGCCGCTGCCCGAGCGACGACATCAAAAAGTATAGAAGAGGTATGCGCAATTCTTAAAGCCATTGAAAAAGACAATGGCAGGGTGCATACAGACAAAAAATTCTGTGCCAGAACCCTTGATCTCGACTTGCTTACCTATGATAGTAAGGTGACCACAACCCCTGTGGTTTTACCTCGCGAAGAGATTTGCTACAACGCGTTTGTGCTTTGGCCGTTAGCTGAACTTGTTCCCAACGACATTCACCCTGAAACGCAAGAAACCTATGCCAAAATGTGGCAAAACTTTGATAAACAGAAACAGCAATTATGGCCAATTGACTTTACTTGGAGTTAAGCAAAGGAATGACACTTTTCGAAATCATTATTTTAGCAATTATTCAAGGCGTGACTGAATTTCTTCCTATCAGTAGTTCTGGACACTTGTTGTTGCCCGCTGAACTTTTGGGTTGGGTAAGTCAAGGTTTGGCGTTTGACGTCGCCGTTCATGTGGGAAGCCTACTTGCGGTTATGATCTATTTTCGTCAAGAAATCGCTCAGATGACCGTAGCTTGGGTAACACAAGGGTTTAGCAAGCAACAATCTACCGACAGTAAGCTTGCTTGGTACGTTATTGTGGCAACTATTCCAGCGGTTATTATTGGCTTTTTAATGAAAGGCTGGATAGAAGAAAACGCACGTACGGCGTTGGTAATAGCGGGTACCACCATTATTTTTGGTTTGCTTTTATGGTATGCCGATTCGACAGCAAAGCGGGAACAAGAGCTTGAAGGGTTGACGCTAAAGCAAGCCATTTATATCGGCTTGGCCCAGGTGCTAGCGTTAATTCCGGGGACATCTCGCTCAGGTATTACGATGACCGCAGGTTTGATGTTAGGCCTTAAACGCGAAGCCTGTGCACGCTTTTCATTCTTACTGTCTATACCTGTCATCTTAGGTGCAGGGCTGTTAGCTACCTTAGATTTACTTAAGGCAAATGAAGCCGTGGACTGGTATGCATTGCTGTATGGCGCGGCATTTTCATTTGTCAGTGCCTACCTTTGTATCTATTTGTTCCTAAGCTGGATATCGCGTATCGGCATGCTGCCCTTTGTTATTTATCGCTTAGCGTTGGGCGTAATACTACTGTGGTTTGTTTTCGCTTAAGTAAAGAAAAAAGGGCGTTATTCTTCGTATGAGGTTTTTCTTTTTATGAGGGCGGTATTCGCATGAGAATGTGCTCTAGCGCCGCACAATAGCACTTAATTTTTAATTATGTTCGCTGGCAAATGTTTTAACACCGCTAACATAATTGGTAATCACCTAATTGGTAAGGGAAGTGAGATATGGCAGAAACAATATTTGATAAAATCATCAGCAAGGAAATTCCAGCGGACATATTGTACGAAGATGAATTGGCGCTGGCGTTTAAAGATATAAACCCTCAGGCACCGACTCACTTTCTGGTTATTCCGAAAAAGCAAATTGCAACGGTGAATGATATAGCCGAAGAAGATCGCGAAGTGGTGGGGCACTTGTCATTTGTTGCAGCAAAAATTGCAAAGGAGCAAGGGTTTGCTGACCAAGGCTTTCGTACGGTAATGAACTGTAATGAATACGGTGGTCAAACGGTATATCACATTCACCTTCACGTGTTGGCAGGCAAACCGCTAGGCTGGCCTCCGTATACTGAAAATATGAAGCAACACCTAGAGTAGCGTGGAAAGATAGGGATACAAAAATGCCGCCCTAGATAGTTATCTCAGGGCGGCATTTTTATTTAATGAGTACAGTACTTACTTAGTTAGCAAGCCCCAGTACTTTCTTACCTTGGTTGAAGTGAATATCAACCGGAATGCTCGCTGCCTCTAGGCGCGCTAAATCTGAAGCAAGATCGGGTTTAATTATACCCATAGTTTCTACTAGCTTCGCTACGCCATCGTAATCGCCGTCACCTTGTAACGTAAGGATTAGTTCAGATAGTGCTTCTACTGCGGCGCCCATTTTCTCCATATTTACGCGATACATGCCGTCTTCTGTCTTCTCGAAGGCGCCTTGCTGGGCAAAGAAGTTAAAGCGGATCATGTTCGCTTTTCCGTGTGCAGAACTTGCGCCGAAACGTACAGAACGGAAAATGCCAGCCATAAAGGTAACGTAATAATCTTCTAGTGTGCCTTCAGTGATTTCACCTTTTTCAAGAAGACTTTGTACCATGTACAAACCTAGAATATCCGCTTTGCCTTCTTCAAGCGCTGATGCATGCTCTTTAAGTGCTCCGCGCACAGTCCCTGAACCATCTAGGGTATTCTTAATCCCTAAACCGTGTGCCACTTCATGAAACATGGTGTTCGCGAAAAAGGCGTCAAACGTAATGTGTTCACGTTGCTCTGGTACAATTAACGTATCCGCAATAGGCACCAAAATAGTATCGAACTTTGCACGCATTGCGTTTTTAAGCTGCAGACGGCGGGTACCTTTTTCTAGCTGTACTCGCTCATCATTGGGCAAGTTAATTGCAATGGTCTTACTGCCTGCATTAGAGTGGCCGGCATAATAAATAACATCATAAGCGTTAAGGTCTGCATCAGAACCTGGCATTTCCGCTTTATATGCCTTAGCAACCGGAAGGCCTTGCTGTAATTCAGGTAAGAAGGCCGCGTATTTAGCTAGCTTTTCACTCCATGCTAAATCTTTAATGAGTACATAGGCTTCAAACGCTGCGCGATAGCCAAAGAGCTGATCTTCGTAGCTTTCAATAGGACCGATAACCAGCTCAACAGGGTTGGTTTTCATATCCATCCACGCCATGTCAGAAGCCAGGTAGTCGTTTGATAGTAGGGCTTCAGAACGCAGCTGCAAATATTGTTTAAAGCTTTCATCTTCAGCAAGCTCTGACGCTTTTTTAAGTAAGTCAGACGCCTTCATTAATTCGCTTTTAAAGGCTTCAGAATAAGGAACCGAATAAAGGTTGCCCGCTTCATCGCGCTTCACCATGGAATAAAGGCCTTGTTTGTCGCCAAAATCTGCCGTGGCAAATTCCTCTTTTTCCATATCATGGGGGTAGAACTCAGCGCCCAGCGCTTTGTCTTCATAGCCACTTAAAAAAGGTGTATCGCCATTTAAGCGATCCCAAGGTCCATAGTTTATCGCTGCAAAGTGGCGAACTTTTTCGTCACTAATTGACGAAAGAAATGCATCTTTATCTTCAAAGAACGCTTGTTTCCAGAACAAGTCGTCCATAATTTTCGATGCATCAATTAACAGCGAAAGCATTTTGTGTTGATTGTCACTTAGGTGTGACAAATCGCTGGTAAGATCTACGCCGTGATAAATAGACAAGCGAGATTCATCAACAAGTAGGGTTTGCTCGGAAGCGGTTTCAGGCTTTGCTGTTTGAGTTGGTGTTGTATCGGCGTTTTTGCTGCACGCGGTCAGCATAAATAAACCCGCTACTGCAGCTGCAATAGGAGAATAAGTTGTAATTGTTTTTTTCATAATGACTCTTACCGTGTGGTTTAACCGCATTGATTTACAGTATGCGGGGCGGTGAATAGATAGCTCACTATAGCTATGCTTTTGATTTAATACAAAAGTATGAAAAATATTTGCTTAATATCAATAGTGGTTTGCTACCAGTTGACTATACTTTAAAAAAAGCTCTGGTGGTTCTGCCGTTGCTAATGATTCGCATCGACACTGTATTTTTTTAGTTGGTCGAAACTAAAGAGCTACTATAGTATGGTGATAGAAATACCATAATAAAACAATAAACGGTTTGTATTTTAGCGTGAAGCATAGAGGCCTATGTAAGTTAACGCACGGAATGCAACGCACAAACATCGAATCTATTTTAGTCATCAGTTTTGCTGGTGGTCGAGATGATTAACTGGTAAAGCAACCTATCGCCTTCACGAGGCTATTTGGAACTTTCTAAGGGTAGAAATATGTCTACACAGAACGCGCTTTCAACCATTTTGGTTGAAAAAATTAACAATGACACACTCGTCCTTCCCACGCTTCCTGCTATTGCATTGAAAGTCCGCAAAGCGGCAGACGATCCCGATATTAACTTAAACGCGATGGGTGATGTGATTGGTCAAGATCCATCACTTAGCGCAAGAATGATCAAAATTGCGAACAGTGCTTATATGGGACGTAGCGTAAAAGTTACTTCTATCAGCCAAGCGGTTACACGAATTGGTTTACGCCAAATTAAAAACATCTCTACTGCACTCGCTATGGAGCAATTATTCGTCTCTAAAAACGATGTAGTTGCACGCTATTTACAACAAGAGTGGGCAAATACAGTTAATATCGTGGCTAACTCTATGGCGGTGCTTCAGCTTTACATAGCGCGTACCAAAAAGCGTGAAATGAGCATGGATACCATGACACTAGCGGCACTGGTTCACAACATTGGTGTTCTGCCTATTTTGACCGAGGCTGAGCGTCACCCTGAAGTCTTTGCGAACCCTTCATTCCTTGAAGTGGCAATCGATAAATTAGCTGGCCGTATTGGTGCAAGTATTATGACAGAGTGGGGCTTCGGAGAAACCTTCGTTAATGTTTCAAAAAATTGGAAAGACCTAAGCTACATGCCAGAAGAGTTAACCTACATTGATTTCGTTCGTGTTGGCGCTGCAGTTTCAGGTGCGGTAGACAGTCAAAAAGATGCGATCTTAAACTTAGCTATTCAGCGCGGTGTGGTTGAAGATATGGGCGAGCTTCATTCTGATGAGTTTGAAGAGCTTGCAAGCGCAGCGAAGCAAATCTTCTTGTAAGTATTTTAAGCTACAAAATACTGCAAAGGCCGGTACTGAAGCACAACTTCAGTACCGGCCTTTTCGTTAGGGGAAGCTGACAAATGGAAAGCTGACAATGAAACAGCACAAAGCAAACAAATGCCGCTACGCGCTAACAGGCTTCTTTTGAACGTAAAGCAGTAATAAACCTAACCCCAATCCCCACACCGCTGAAGTCATGGAATATAAACTAAATCCTGACGCCGTACACAGCATGGTAAGCAACGCAGGAGCCCTGTGGTGCTCTACTTCCATGGCGCGAACCACCGCTCCTTGCAGCGTAGCTAATAGGGCTAGTCCAGCAAGCAGATGAATAATGATACTGGGCATACTCACAAATAGCGCAACGACCACAGACGCTAATAACCCCATGAACAAATACGCCACCCCCGCTGCTATAGCGGCTTTATAGCGCTGCGACTTTTCATCATCCGCTTGCTCGCCCATGCATAGCGCTGCTGTTATCGCCGCTAAGTTAAAGGTAAAACCACCGAAAGGTGCTAATAAGGCTTGAACAATGGCAATGCCTGACAAAATGGGTTTGTGGTCGGGCGTATATCCATGGGCGTGATGAATAGCTATGCCTGGCAAGTTTTGAGAAAGCGTGGTGATAAGAAAAAGGGGAAATGCTAATCCAATGGCAGCACTCAGTGAGAAAGTGGGCGTTACCCAAATAGGCTCGGGCAGGGTGAATATTGATGGCAGCCCTGGTGAGTCGCTTGATAGAGCAACCACACCATCTGCACTACTCATAAACAAGCTAATGGTCACCGACATGATCAGCAACAACAGCATAAGATAGCGGGGAAATAGTCGGCTTCCTACTAAATAAGCCGCGATAAATAACGCAACTAAGTACGGTGCGTCATTAACATCACTGAATATCGCAAGGCATATAGGTAAGAGAATGCCGGCCAAAAGCGCCGATGAGATTGCAGGGGGAATCCGACTTATTTGTTTGAGCAGGCTACGGCTTTGCGCAGTTACAAGAGAAAGCAAGGCACATAGTATAAATGCACCAATGGCTTCACTTAAACGGTAGTCACCGATACTGGTTAACAAAAAGGCCGCGCCAGGGGTAGACCAAGCGGTAACAACGGGCAGTTTGGATAGCCACGAAAACAGAATGCAGGTAATGCCCATACCGAGCCCAAGCGCCAACAACCAACTCACTACCATGTCGTCGCTGGCGCCGGCTTTACGCGCTACATCAATGATAATGACAACAGAACTACTGTAACCTACTGTAACCGCGGTTAGCCCTGCGCTGATATGACTTAACTTCCACTTGCTCATGAAAACCCTCGTGATGGAATTTCGATTTGGAATCGACCGAGCGATGAAACACGCTTTTAGTGTCTATCGAATGTGCTACTCTACCTTTTTGTGCGCTATAACGTACAATAGTTAACTTAACATCTGTGCGTTATAGCGCACAACTGGTTTATTAAACTCAGCGACAAAATAAAAGGCCTTCATTACATGACAAAAGCAAATGCGCAGCCTTCTGCTATTTCAAGAAGTATTGCACACCACCTGCAGTCTGTTCGTAAAGCTCGGGGGCTTTCCCTTGATAAAACCGCGCAGTTGACGGGAGTGTCTAAAGCCATGTTGGGGCAAATAGAACGAGGCGAGTCTAGCCCCACAATCGCTACCTTGTGGAAGATAGCAACCGGTTTTGCGTGTTCTTTTTCTTCTTTCTTGTCAGGTGATGAAACCGCACCTACGTCCCAACGTGCCGATAACAAGTTCGCTAACGACCCAAACGTAACCATAAAAACGCTATTTCCGTTTAACTCAGCCACCCAGTTTGAAATGTTTGAACTATGCTTAACGGACTTTCATGAGCAGCACTCTTCGGCGCATCAAATAGGCGTCACCGAACATATTCACGTACTACAAGGAAAGTTAGGGGTTTGGCAAGATGGTCAATGGCAAACTTATCAAGCGCAAGAGCAGTGTATATTACGCGCAGACCAGCCCCACGGTTATCGAGATGAAGTAGGAGAAACGCGCTTTATTGTGGTTATTCACTATCCCACTTAAAGCGGTTGGCAACTTTCTTGCACGGTTGGCAACTTTCTTGCAAAAGCTAGGAAAAAGGCTAGGAGAAAGGCTAGGAAAAAAGCGAAGAAGTATTTGCGCTACATGACGGTTGCCACAGTTCAAACAAGCAAGTTAATTAACAGGACCTAATAAAAAGCCTAACTACCCCTAGGTAATTAGGCTTTTCGATAGCGCTAGGCTATCTTTTTCATCGGCTTAATATTTATTTGCCATAAGTTTATAAACTATCGTCGTTAAGATTAAGCGCACCACGAAGGAAGTTAAGCAGTGTACAAATTTCGGCTGACATAAGCGCGAACTCTGCATCAAGGCGCGCTTCAACCTGATCTTTTGGCACATCGTCAGTTTCTTCTTTAATGCGATCGGTGAACTTAACACGTTTAATGGCGCCATCCTCACACATAATAGCCGTCAACGTCTCTGCATATTCGAATGCAACCTTTTGAACCAGCTTACCGGCATCCAAATGAATACTAATTTCTTCGCTGTCTAGCGGCTGGTTCTTACAACGAATAACGCTGCCAGTGTCATCGGTAGATTTAAGCTCAGCTTCTTCAAGTAGACCTACACCTTCTGGTGTTGACTCAGTAACCCAGTGCGTAAGCTCGCTTTGAAGGCTTCTGCGCGTAAATGGCACTACTGGAAGTGAGCCTATGGCTTTTCTTACCATGGCCAAAAAGGCTTCGGCTTTGCCATCAGATGATGCGTCAACTACGACTAAGTTGTCAGCGAGCGAAATAAAGCCGTGAGTGTAGGTGTTTTTCGTAAATGCCTGGGGCAGCAAGCGGGTTTGAATTTCTTGTTTAAGATCTGCCTTGGCTTTTTTACCAACCGGCGAACCGGTTTCCATTTCAATTTTGGCCACCATTTCGTCAAGCTCGGCATTTACCACTGCGCCGGGCAAGATCTTTTCTTGTTTCTTTAGGGTTATCCAAAAACGCTGTTGAACAACATGGAACATGGTGCCTTGCTTACCCGCCTGAGAAAACGGAGAGGCGAACCCCATGGTTGCTAAGTCCTGGCTACCGCACGGGCGAAAAGCGTGTTCGTTAAGGGCACGTTCTAAATCGCCCTCGTCTAGCGATAACGGCTGAGTAATTTGATAGGCTTTTACATTTTTAAACCACATAGTGTAAGCATTCTCTTGATAAAAATAGGGCGCAAGCCTACCAACGTAAGACTCGCGGTGCAATTGAATAAAAGGCCCTAGAAAGCGGGCACCTTAGATTGATAGTGGCAAGAAAGGTTAAGCACTCTTTTTCGGAAAACGAATGGTGTACTGTAAGCCGTTGCCAAGCGTACTGTCGGCCTCTATATGCCCATGCAGTGACTGTGTAACCAAGTTGTACATAATATGTGTGCCTAGACCGCTACCACCTTCTCCGCGTTTGGTAGTAAAGAAGGCATCAAACAACTTACTGAGCTCTTCTTCGCTTAAACCTTTTCCGTCATCTTGGTAGTGGATCACAACATTATCACCATCTTCTTTTACATCTAGTGTTACAGAGCCGGCCGCTTTGCCTTCAAAGCCGTGCGTAATTGAGTTAACCACCATATTGGTAACGATTTGAGCGATGGCGCCGGGTGCACAGGTCACAACTAAATTGTCGGGGCAGGATACGTTAATTTGATGTTCAGTATGCTTAAAACTTGGCATAAGTGACTGAATAATTTCGTTAATATAGTCGCCCAACACAAATTCGCGCTCGGTTTCACTGGTCTGGTCAACGGCCACCTGTTTAAAGCTGGCGATGAGATCAGATGCGCGCTCCAGGTTATTTAAAAGTAATAGTGCAGTTTGTTCCGCTTCATCGATGAAGCTTGCCATGTTCTTACTGGTCAGGCTTTTATCTTCGAAGTCGGTCTTTAAATTGTTAAGTCGCTCTTGTAGAAAGCTGGCTGCGGTCACGCTTACGCCTAATGGCGTGTTTACGTCATGCGCGATACCGGCCACCAGACCGCCAAGCGACGCCATGCGCTCCGACTCGACTAATTGTTCTTGCGCTTGATGAAGTGTATCCATCGAACTGGCTAGCTCTTGGTTACGTTTGCGCAGTTCGGCTTCTATATACTGACGGTTTTCGTTTTCCTGGCGAAGCTCTCGCTGGTGGGCAATAAGCTCGTCTTTTTGCTGCTCTAAGTCGAGCATGATCTGAGACAACGACGCTGTTTTCTTTGCCACTTCTTGTTCTAAAATCAGGTTTTGGTCGTCTAGCTTCTTGTTGGCAAGAGTGAGTTCATTCTGCGCGTCTTTCAGCTTATTGTTTGAAATAATCAGGTCGTCAATAACGTGGTTGTAAGATTCCTTAAGCTGTAATAGCTCGTTGTCATCATCGAGCTTTATGCTGAGTTTGCTCTCTTCTGGGTGCTGAGGATCGAAATTACCCATTTGCTCGGTAATGGTTTGCAGCGGTTCAGAAAGCATGGTGCGAAATGCGGTCATGAACAAGAAGACCAGAAAGGTGGTTTTTACTAACGCATTACCGATAAGAAAAAATACGCCTACTTCAATACGGCTAAAAATAGTATCAAAGCTAGAATACAAGGTAACGTCGCCAACCGTAGATTCGCGACCTGAGAATTTAAATACTAGTGGGAAGCTGTAGCTAAATACGCCGCCGGGATGATCTTCAATTATTTCACGGTCAACCGGAGCAGGAGAGCGCTGAGCACGGATGCCGTACTCGGCAATGTAGTTACCGTTTTCACCACGAACTTGAAGCCCTTCAACAATAGGCAATGACATAAGGCCTTCGGCGATGGCACGCACTTGGTCGTGGTTAAGTTCCCACAAAGCGCGGGTCAGGCTAGAAGAAAAGGTGTTTTTTAGCGTTTGAAGCTCGCCTTCAACGTGATTTTTCGTGCTGAGGTATTCTGTAAAGATCTGTCCTACCGTCACTAGCAGCGTGAGAGAAAAGTACACTGACAACACTCTGGCTAAGAGTTTCCTTGATAACCCTGTCTTGACCGCAGCCATCGATAAACACACCCCTGTTACATCAGACCTTTTAAATCACCGACAACGCTTGGTAGTTGCTCACCTTTGCAACAATAACAGTCGGTTTTATGTAATTTCAAGAATATGCGTAATCGTATGAATAAACAAGATTATGTATTTAAACTTTGGAACAAGCTTGTATTAAACTTGACACATAAATGTAATCGTTTTAATAAAACTGTCACAGACCACATTAATAATAACGGCGTTTAAAAATGAGCAGGAATATTACGATGTCTCGTACAGTGTTGGTGGTTGAGGACGAAGCGCCTATCCGTGAAATGCTTAAGTTTGTGCTTGAGCAATCTGGTTTTAACATTATTGAAGCCGAAGATTTCGACATCGCGCAAGAAAAAATTTGCGAACCTTACCCAGATTTAATCTTATTAGATTGGATGTTGCCGGGAGGAAGCGGTGTACAGCTAGCTAAAAGTTTAAAGCAGCACGAGTTTACTCGTGACATTCCCGTTATCATGCTTACAGCCCGTGGCGAGGAAGAAGACAAAATTCGCGGCCTGGATGCAGGTGCTGATGACTACGTTACTAAACCATTCTCGCCGAAAGAGCTTGTGGCAAGAATCAAAGCAGTGATGCGAAGAGTAACGCCTACATCAAGCGAGGAGCCCATTGAATTTAATGGTCTTAAACTTGAACCGGTATCACATCGCGTAATGGCGAATGAAGAACCGTTAGACATGGGGCCGACTGAATTTAAGTTGTTGCACTTCTTTATGACGCACCCAGAACGTGTCTATAGCCGAGAGCTACTGCTAGATAATGTTTGGGGAACCAATGTTTATGTAGAAGACAGAACGGTAGATGTACATATTCGACGTCTACGCAAAGCTATCTCTCGCCACGGACATGATGCTATGATCCAAACAGTACGCGGCGCGGGTTACCGTTTTTCTACTAAGCTGTAATAAATGTAGTGTTTAGGGAGTAACATGGTGTTATTCCCTTGATGTCGCTGCGCCATCTGGGCATGCGCCCAATTCCACCTTTAACAACGCGAGCTATTTCATGTATTACCCGTTCTCTTGGTTGAGAAGTACATTGCGCTTAGTGCTATTCCTTGTGGTTTTTGCGCTAGTCGGGTGGTATCTAGATGATATGTTATTCGCCGTTGCCATTGGCGCAACCCTGCTACTGCTATTTAACTACTGGCATCTTTACAAGCTAAATCGCTGGTTATGGCATAGTCGTAAAATGTCTCCACCTACCGTGCGTGGCGTGTGGGAACATATTTATGAAGGGATTTATTACCTTCAGCGTCGTAACCGCAATAAGCGTAAAGAGCTTGGTGAATTGGTAAAGCGTTTTAGAGAGGGGTCTGAAGCCTTGCCTGATGCGGCGGTAGTGGTTGATGCTAAGGCCTGCATTATTTGGTGTAACCGCCTTGCTCGCTTGGATTTAGGGCTTAAATGGCCGCAAGACTCTGGGCGTCGAATCGACAACTTGTTGCGCCATCCGGAGTTTATTCAGTACTTTCATGCAGGGAATTATAAATACCCCATTGAAGTACCGTCACCTACCAACCCCAACAAAACCTTTGAATACCGGATTATGCCTTATGGCGATGAGCATTTGTTGCTGATTGCCCGTGACATAACGCGGGTGTCCCAGCTTGAAGAAATGCGTAAGGACTTTGTGGCAAATGTGTCTCATGAATTGCGTACACCGCTAACGGTCATTAACGGATACCTTGAAATTCTTCCTATTGATGAAGACTCCGATCCATTCATGCAAAAAGCGATGAAAGAAATGACATCGCAAACCCACCGTATGCAAAACTTGATAGAAGACTTGCTGGTGTTGTCGCGCATTGAAGCAAGCTCGGAACGCATCTACGAAAATGTTGTGAATATTCCTGTGGTTCTTGCGCAAGTGGAAAGAGAAGCGCAGGCGCTTAATAAAGAGAAAAACCACACAATAAACTTCCACATCGACAAAGAACTCTATGTTTTCGGTGTAGAGACCGAACTGCGCAGCGCTTGCTCAAACTTGGTGTTCAATGCGGTGCACTACACACCTGCCGGTGGTGAAATTAATGTGTACTGGCGACGTAAACCCAATGGCGCGCAATTTTCTGTGGTAGATAACGGTGATGGTATTGAGCCAAATCATCTAAACCGCCTTACCGAGCGCTTTTATCGCGTGGATAAAGCGCGCTCTCGCAAAACCGGTGGCTCTGGCTTAGGTCTTTCCATTGTAAAACATGTACTAAGTCATCATAATTCTCGTTTAGATATAACCAGCACATTGGGTGAGGGCAGTAATTTCTCGTTTGTGCTGGATAACGAGTTGATTGCAGAGCAACTGTAACCCTAAGAGGCGAGAAGTGTTGGTGAGCAAAAAGCATGACAAGATGAAAGGGCAACGCTACCGCCTTTCAACGTTACTTTTAGTAATAGGCTTATTGTTACCATTTGGAGCCCTGGCTGATTTTCAAAATACTCAAAGCTCGTCATCTGCTTCTGGTAGCTATCAAGTACCTGCCTATGAACGTAAGCCTGGGGTGGCAGGAAAAATATCCTCTGTTGGCTCAGACACGCTGGCAAACTTAATGACCTTTTGGTCACAGGAATTCAAAACCCTTTATCCTCAGGTCGGCTTTCAAATACAGGCGTCAGGTTCATCTACCGCTCCGCCGGCACTTATTGAAGGTACTGCCACCATAGGCCCTATGAGCCGAGAACTAAAACCCAGTGAAATACGGGATTTTACGCGAACCCACGGTTACCCGCCTACGGTATTAAAAGTGGCAATGGATGCCATCGCCATTTTTGTGGATAGACGCAATCCGCTGCCGGGTATGACCCTTGAGCAAGTTGACGCGGTGTTTTCTGAAACCCAGTTTTGTGGCAGCAATACAGCCATTACCAATTGGTCTCAGCTCGGCGTTGACGATATAGGCTATCGTTCTCCTATCAGGCTGTACGGTCGAAATTCAGTATCGGGTACTTACGGCTTGTTTAAAGTGATGGCGCTGTGCGATGGTGACTTTAAGAATACGGTAAACGAACAACCTGGCTCTGCATCTGTAGTATTGTCCGTGGCCAGCGGTACAGGCGCGATTGGCTATGCCGCTTACGGCTATAAAACCGCAGGAGTTCGCGCTCTGCCTTTAGGTGAGTCGCTAGATAGCTTAATCCCTCTTTCTATTGATACGGTGCGCAACGAAACGTATCCGTTTGCCCGTTTTCTTTATTTAGTGATAAATAAAAAGCCTGGTGAGCCTTTACCTACTCTGGAAAGAGAGTTTTTGCGCTATATCTTGTCACAGGAAGGGCAGCAGCAGGTGTTAAGAGACGGATATTTCCCCATTCGTGAAGACGTACTGGTACGCCAACGCCGACTGCTTGACGAATAAAAAGTGCCATTCAGAATAACGCTAACCACTCTAATGCCGCTGAACAAATCAACAAGTTTTTTAGGTGGAAGCCTTTTTAAAGTCTACTTCACTCTACCTGCTATGTCATAATTGCGTCACAAATCAAAAGAGTATATTGACGAAAACTGACTAATTGGGATTGAAAGAAGGGGGCGGTTGACAAAAAATAGAGTCTACGTTCGGTCAATAAATTCAGGTTTTTACCAATTAAGTTTTGGAAAAATATACAAAAAACAAATCCCCAGTTGCCAAAGTAAGTCTTCTAAACGTTTTTTTAGCCCAAAATTGAACTTTTTCTATGAAACTTTTGTTACAGCGACTTAATGTAACAAATGTGTCATCTACCTCAGTTAAAGTTTCCGCGTTTTCAAAATCCATAACTATACCGTACCTGGAGAAACACATGGAACTTAAGCAACTTTTCAAGGCTTCAGCTATTGCTACTGCACTTGTTCTAGCAGGCTGTGGCGGCGATATTAATATCAGTGAAGGTGATATTGATAACAGCGTAACTAATAATAACGGTGGAAACACTGGTGGCGATACTGGTGGCGATACTGGTTCAGATGATACAGCTCCAGGTGAAGTAAGCTCTTTCCTAAGTGGTGAAGTTTCTGATGCGTTCGGCCAGTCGGTTGAAGTACGCGTTCTTTCTGGTCGTTTAACAGCTGATGATGCTGACGATCAAGGCGTTATCACGCTAACTAATGACACAGTGTGGGCACTTGAAGGTCCAGTATTTATTGGTAACGACAAAGCAGACAGCGTAACGCTAGCAATCGAAGAAGGTACAGTCATCTTTGGTCGCACTGGTGCAGATTACCTTGTAGTTAGCCGTGACTCTAAAATTGAAGCAGAAGGTACAGCATCTTCTCCAATCATCATGACTTCATTCAATGATGTTGTAGGCGACGAAGTTGGTGCTGGTCAATGGGGTGGTGTGGTTATTCTTGGTAACGGTACATCGACTAAATGCCCGCAAGACGGTTCTGATTGTGCGCTTCAGGTTGAAGGTGCAGAAGAGGGTGCAGTATTTGGTGGTACAGACGATACAGACAGCTCTGGTATCCTTAAATACGTAGTAGTGAAATACGCTGGTTTTGAAATTGCGCCAGACAACGAACTTAACGGTATTACGTTTGGTGGTGTTGGCTCAGGTACAGAAGTTGATTATGTACAAGTACACAGCAACGCTGATGACGGTGTAGAATTCTTCGGTGGCGCGGTAAACGCGAAACACTTAGTTTTAACAGCTAACCAAGATGACTCAGTAGACTGGGACAACGGTTATAAAGGTAAGCTTCAGTATGTTTATGTTCAGCATGCCGCTGACAACTCTGACGCAAACCGCGGTATTGAAGGTGACGGCGACGGTGGTGACGGTCTAGAATTCTCTAAGCCAATGCTCGCTAACATGACAGTTATCGGTAACACTTTCGACACTGCTGACGCTGACTCTGAAGGTCTTCTACTTCGCGACCAAACTGGCGCAAACCTAATGAACTTCCTAATCACTGGTCCAGAAGCAATGGGCGAGTGTTTAGAAATGGACACAGACGAAACGGTTCAAGCTAACCTTTCTGACGGTGATCTAACCATGACTTACTCAGCGATTGCTTGTTCTGAGCCGTTCAACACGCCAGAGGGTGCAGTAGACCTTGAAACATGGTTCACAGGCCAAGAAGGTAATCAGCTAATCGCATTTGAAGACCGTGCAAATCTTGGTCTTAACCCAGACGGTACACTTACAGCAGAAAGTGCGCTTCTTACTGCTGGTGGCGACGCATCTACATTGCTTGATACTTTCTTTGAAGCAAACACATTCATCGGTGCGATTGGTGAAGATGACTGGCGTCAAGGTTGGGCTTTTGGTTTTGGTGGCGGTAACATCGAACTAGCACAATCTGCTTCTGGCTGTCCATCAGGTACAACGTCAATTACGCCAGTAGACGGTTCAACTACTACGTGTGAAGTGTCTGGTACTATCACGTCTGACCTAACGCTTACAGAAGGTAATTTCTACGCGCTTTCAGGTGCAGTATTCGTAGGTGGTGATAAAAAAAACAGCGCAACCCTTACTGTTGAGCCAGGCGTAACTGTTTATGGCGCATCTGGTAACGACTACCTAGTAATTAGCCGTGACTCAGAAATCAATGCAAACGGTACTGCTGAAAACCCAATTACTTTCACATCACGTGACCACGTTGTTGGCGGCCTTGAGGCGGGTGAAGCTGGACAATGGGGCGGCATGATCGTTCTAGGTAACGGCGAATCAACTAAGTGTCCTCAAGACGGTACAGATTGTTCACTTCAAGTTGAAGGTGCACAAGAAGGTGCAGTTTTCGGCGGAACTGACAACACAGATAGCTCTGGTACACTTCGCTACGTTCGCGTAATGCACGGTGGTTTTGAAATTGCACCAGATAACGAACTAAACGGTATTACGTTTGGCGGTGTGGGTTCTGGTACTACTGTTGAGTATGTACAAGTTCACAAAAACGCAGACGACGGTGTTGAGTTCTTCGGTGGTGCAGTAAACGTTAAGTATCTTACGCTAACAGGCATTCAAGATGACTCAGTAGACTGGGATAACGGCTACGTAGGTAAGCTTCAGTTTGTACTTGTTAAGCACGCTGAAGATAACTCTGATGCTAACCGCGCAATTGAAGGCGACGGTGACGGCGGCGACGGCACAGCGTTCTCTAACCCTATGGTTGCTAACATGACTATCATTGGTAACGAGTTCGACACTGCTGATGCAGACTCTGAAGGTGTTCTACTTCGCGACCAAACTAATGCACAACTTTACAACTTTGTTGTAACTGGTCCAGCGGGTATGGGTGAGTGTTTTGAAGCCGACTTAAGCGATGGCGATACTACGCTACTTGCTAACATGGATGGTACCAACACGCCTCAGCTTACTTTTGAAACATCTGTACTAGCGTGTGCTGAAAACATCAAAGACTCTGGCGACTTTAGTCAAGAAGATTGGTTCACTGCGCAGGCAGGTAACAGCCTACTTGATAACACTGCAACAGTACTTAACGGTATTTACACAGTAGATGCAACAGTAGCGACTGACGTATCGACGCTAGACAGCTTCTTCTCTTCAGTAGACTTTATCGGCGCAGTTAAAGACGCTGATAACGACTGGACTGCGGGATGGACTGTTGGTCTTGAATAAGACTCAGTTCGCATAGCTAAAAACAAGCAAGTGCGTTGCAAAAGTGGCGCACTTGCTTTTAAGTTTGTAAAACACGAATAATTATCGTGAAAGTATTCCTTTCTAAAGAGGTTCATCATGAACAGACCTGCTAACAGGTTTCTTCTAAAGCCCATTAGCTTAGCCGTTGCAGCAAGCATTTTGTTTCCAACGACTATAGCCAACGCTCAATCAAACGAAGAAGAAGTGATTGAGGAAGTTGTCGCTACCGGTACGCGCTTAAAAGGTACCGCGACAGCAGTAATGGAAGAACGTAAAAATCAAGCCTTCGTAGCTGACATCATGGGTGCTGAGCAGATAGCTCGTACTGGTGACAGTGACGCTGCGGGCGCACTTCGCCGTGTAACTGGTCTAACACTTGTAGATGGTCGTTTCATCTATGTTCGTGGCCTTGGTGAGCGTTACTCATCAACACAATTAAACGGCGCAATCGTGCCAAGCCCAGATCCAACGCGTAACGTTATCCCTCTCGACTTGTTCCCGTCGAGCATTATCGAAAGCCTTGCGGTTCAGAAATCGTATTCACCATCTATGCCCGCGGCATTCGGTGGTGGTAACGTAAATATCCGATTGAAATCTATACCTACACAGCGTGTTTTCAACGTATCGGCTGCGGTTGGTATCGATACGGAAAACTCTGGTGATGTGTTAGATTATGCTGGTGGTGGACGCGATTGGACAGGTGAAGACGACGGTACTCGTGGCGTTTCAGCAGCTATTCAAGAACGTTGGGATTCAAAAAATTTCTTAGACGATCTTGAGCCAGAAGAAGCATTAGAACTATTCAAAGGTGTTAATAGAGAATACGGGCTAGAAAGAGAGTCTGCCGATCCTGACATGCGCGTTAATGTCACTTATGGTGACAGCTATGATTACGATGACGACTGGCGCTTTGGCTTTTTGGTAACTTCACGTTATTCAGCCCAAACCCGCTCTTCTGAAGAATACGAGCTACAAGACCCTGACTTAGTCGGCGATGACATTATCAATGTACGCTTCTTTGATGATATCCAAGGTACAGAGCAAACGGTGACTTGGTCTTCACTATTAACACTAGGTGTAGACTATAACCGTCAACATCGTATTGATTATAGCCTTATCGTGCTAAACGATACGCGCGACGAAATCCGCGAGATGTTCGGTAATACTGAAAACCTGAACCAAGCAGAAGGCTTGCGTATTAGAGATATTGATGTTCAGTACGAAGAACGCTCGCTATATACCAATCAACTTAAAGGCCAGCATACAATCCCAGAGCTAAACTTCATGGGTATTGACTGGACATACTCATTAGGCCGCTCGGTACGCTATGCGCCAGGTAACTTCAATGCACGCTTCGTTATGGAAGATGTGAATGAAGATGGTATTTTTGACGATGAAAACGAAATCTTCTTATCTGATGCACAAACTGCTGCTCGTTATACTTTCCAAAATCTTCACGACCGCTTGGAGAACTTTGGCTATAACGTGACTTACCCGATGACAATGGGTAAGTGGGAAACTGAGTACAAAGTGGGTGCAAGCTTTGTAACCAAAACTCGTACTGCAGAAAACCGCCGTTTCGATATCAATACGTTAGGTGTTGAAGACCGTTCAATATTAGATGGTAACGACTTTAGCGAAATCTTCAGCGACAGCGTTTTAGACACCCTGTCTTTGTCTAGCCGACCTATCATTCGTGATACGACTATTGCTGGTGATGACTATGTAGCGGGTCAAAAAATTGATGCGTACTATCTAGAAGCTGATTTCTTCTATGACAACAAGTGGCGTTTCACTGGTGGTGCCCGTTATGAAGACTTCCGTCAGGTAGTGGCGCCATTGGATCCGCGAACAAACCAATTTGACTTGAGTGATGAAGCAGATCGTTCACAGCTAGCGTTTCAAGAAGACGGGTTTTATCCAGCGCTTGCTGTAACTTACTTCTTAGAAGACGATATGCAGTTAAGAGCGAGCATCGGTCAAACAGTTGTGCGTCCTGATCTTCGTGAAGTGTCATCAGCAACTTACCTAGACCCATTAACTAACTTCCCGATTGCAGGTACACCTGGTGTAAGCACAACAGATATCATTAACTATGATTTACGTTGGGAATGGTACCGTGAAGCAGGCAACAACGTATCGGTAGGCTTATTCTACAAAGACATGGAAGCGCCAATTGAATCGGTACAGTCTCCAGCTCAGGATGGTCCACCGCTAATTCGTATTGCTAACGCAGAATCTGGTGAGGTTTATGGTGTCGAAGTTGAATTCCTACAAGATTTGGCCTTTATTGGTGACGGTATCTGGGACAACTTGTTTACTACAGGTAACATCACTGTCAGTGATTCTGAAATCGTATTAGATCGTCAGAATATTGTTGAGCAAACCGGTGTTTCTGCGGCGATTACTAATGTTGAGCGTCGTATGACGGGTCACTCTCAGTATGTACTTAACATGCAGTTGGGTTATGACTCAGATAACGGTGAACACTCTGCCTCACTCGTCTACAACGTATTTGGTGAGCGTATTCTAATTCCGGGTATCGACGGTTTCGACGATAACTTCGAACAACCATTCCATTCACTTGATATGGTGTACAAGTATTACCCAGACTTTAATAGCACTGTCACATTACGCGTTCAAAATATTCTAGGTGAAGATCGTGAAATTGAATTCAATGATACGTTGCTTAGGTCGGAGACAAGGGGTACAGGTATTAGGTTGTCATATAAATATGACTTCTAAACCTTAACTTATTACAAAGGCCGCTAACCAGCGGCCTTTTTTATGTGCAATAGATGACACTTTTGGTCTATTTATGACAGTTTCGTAATAAAACTGTCACAGAAAACTCCTATCCTACGCGCAGAAATTTATAGTCGGATACAACCGATTTCTTTTAACTTTAAAGGTTTGAATGTATGAAGCTTATCAATGCCTTGCTTGTGGCAGGTGCGCTAGCAGCGACACCCGTGCTTGCACAAGACGATGAAGTCTTAAAACCCGTTGTCGATGAGGCAGCGAAAATAAACGAGTCAGCGGCGAAATCGCAAGAAAAGATCAACGGTATTACCGATCAAATCGACAGCAAACTTCAACAGTTCAAAACATTGATGAAAGAAATCGAAGGCCTTGAGGTTTATAACACTCAGCTTCGTAAGCAAATCAATAACCAAGAACAAGAAATGGCAGACCTAAATGCTGCTATCGATGAAGTGTCTGTTGTTGAGCGTCAAATCACGCCACTAATGATGCGCATGATTGACGGCCTAGAGCAATTTGTTGCGCTAGACGTACCATTCCTTCCAGAAGAGCGCGCAAATCGCGTTGCTGACCTTCGCGCTATGATGGACCGTGCCGACGTTGCTGCGTCTGAGAAATTCCGCCGCGTAATGGAAGCGTATCAAGTAGAGATGGACTACGGCCGCACTATGGAAGCGTACAGCGGTATTCATTCAATTAACGGTCAAGAGCGTGACGTTGAATTCCTACGCCTTGGTCGCACAGCGCTAATTTATCAAACACGTGATGCAAGCATGCAGGGTGTTTGGAACAAGCAAACTCGTCAGTGGGAAGAGCTTGATAGCAGCTACCGTACACAAATTACAAAAGGTCTGCGCATGGCGAAGAAGCAACTTGCACCAGACTTGCTAATGCTGCCAGTGGCAATTACAGACTAAGAGGTTGATGAGAATGTTTAACACAGTAAAACGTATCGCTGTTGGTCTAGCAGCCCTTAGCATCAGCGTTGGTGCTTTCGCACAAAGCGACCGTGCCATGGACTTAGACGCACTTCTTAAGCAACTAGAAGAAGGTCAGTTCGCACAGTCTCAGCAAAACAAACAGCGCGAGCGTGATTTCCAAGCGCAACGTGCAGAGCAAGATCGCATTCTTCGCGAAACTCGTGAAAAGCGCGACCAAATGCTTGCACAATCAGAGCAGCTTGAAACTCAGTTCGAAGAAAACGAATTCAAACTGGCTGACTTAAACGGTGCACTAGACACACGTCTTGGTTCACTTAAAGAGCTATTCGGTGTGCTTCAGCAAATCGCTGGCGACACCAAAAACAAATTCTATAACTCAGTGGTTTCTGCACAAATCCCTGGCCGTGCTGACTTCCTTGATAAGATGGCACAAGACATGGGTTCAAGCTCAAAACTTGCATCAATTGAAGAAATTGAGCGCGTTTGGTTTGAAATGCAACGCGAAATGACTGAAGCCGGCAAAGTCACTACGTTCAAGACAGACGTTGTTGAAGCGGGCGGTGAAAAAGTGAATAAGTCTGTTGTTCGCGTAGGTCCTTTTGCACTTGTTGCTGATGGTAAATACCTAGAGTACAACGGTGTAACAGGTACAGTATCTGAACTTGTACGTCAGCCTGCTGACCGTTACATGGATTCTGCTGCTGAACTACAAGCATCAAGCGGTGAATTAGTGCAGTTCGGTATCGACCCAACGGGTGGTTCAATCCTAGGTCTTCTTGTTCAAGCGCCTAACCTTCAAGAGCGTGTAGAGCAGGGCGGTGTTGTAGGTTACATCATTCTTATCGTTGGTGCATTCGGTCTTCTACTTGCCCTTGAGCGTCTTGTAACGCTGACGCTTATTCGCATGAAAGTGAACAAACAGCTTAAGAGCAAAGAAGTAAACACAAACAATCCGCTTGGCCGTGTACTTAAAGTACGTGACGAGCACCCAGACGCGGACGTTGAAGCACTTGAACTTCACCTTACAGAAGCGATTTTGGGCGAAGTGCCTAAGTTAGGTCGTAATCTAACTATCATTAAGATTATCTCTGTTGTAGCACCGCTTATGGGTCTACTAGGTACGGTAACCGGTATGATCAACACCTTCCAGGCTATCACCTTGTTTGGTACGGGTGACCCGAAACTGATGGCAGGTGGTATTTCAACAGCACTTGTAACAACAGTACTAGGTCTAGTTGTAGCGATTCCAATGACACTGCTTTATGCAATGCTTAACACACGTTCTAAGAACATTGTGTACATCCTACAAGAACAGGCGTCTGGCGTAATTGCAGAGCGCGCTGAGCGAGGCTAATCATGATCGAGTTTCTAGAAGCAATTCGCGATTTCACAGAAACAGGTGGCCAGGTTCTCCTGGTCATCGGTCTGCTGATATTCGTTATGTGGCTTTTGATCCTCGAGCGTGCGATGTATCTGATGGTTTGGCACAAGCAAGCCAAGAAAGAAGCGATAGCAATGTGGACAGCACGTGCCGATCGCTCTTCTTGGTTCGCAGAGCAGGTTCGTCAGAAAACAATTTCACAGTTAACCATGCGCCTAAACGGCAGCATCCCAATTATCCAGTCACTGGTTGCGCTTTGTCCGCTGCTAGGCTTGATGGGAACGGTTACCGGTATGATTGAAGTGTTCGATGTAATGGCGATTGCGGGCTCAGGTAATGCTCGTTCAATGGCGTCAGGTGTATCGAAAGCCACTATCCCCACAATGGCGGGCATGGTTGGCGCACTTTCAGGCGTATTCGCCGCTACCTGGTTAACTCGTATGGTGAAATCAGAACGCACGCATCTTGAGGATGCATTGATTATTCAACGTTAATGCTAGCTAAGCGTTAAGGTAAGGTATTTATTATGAAGCAGCACTTTCAAAACTTAGTCGATGAAGAAGAAGCAGCCATCGACATGACGCCCATGCTGGACGTCGTATTTATCATGTTGATCTTCTTTATCGTGACTGCGTCATTTGTGAAAGAAGCGGGTATCGATGTTAACCGTCCAGAAGCAGCAACTGCTGTGAAAAAGGACCGCGCCAATATCCTTATCGCTATTTCAGATAAAGGCGAAATTTGGATTAACAAACGCCGTATCGACGTTCGCGCAGTACAAGCGAACATTGAGCGTCTTCGCGCAGAAAACCCACAGGGTTCTGTTGTAATTCAGGCTGACAAAAAAGCCACAACAGAAACACTGATTAAGGTTATGGACGCGTCGCGAGCCGCTGGCGTTTACGATGTTTCGATTGCAGCCCAAGAGCAATAAATCATGCCACGATATTTAATCGCATTTGTTATTTCCCTTGCGATCACGTTAGGCCTGTTCTTCTTGATGCAATCGCTTATCAAGATGGGTGGCAGCGCACTAACTGAGCCGCCCAAGGGAAGCGTGCTTGACTTCGTAAGGGTTAAGCAGGATGAACAGGTTGAGAAAAAAGATCGTAAGCCGAAGAAGCCACCTAAGCCTGAAGAGCCGCCACCGCAAATGGAGCAGCCTCAAATGGACTCGCCTTCTCCAGATGCAGAAGGTACGTCGATGGACTTTGGTGCTGAAGTCGGAGACGACATCTCGCTAGAAGGCGGCTTGGCCCTTGAATCTGGTGACGGTGAATATCTTCCTATCGTTAAGGTTGCGCCGGTTTATCCGAGACGTGCACTTCAGCGGGGTATTGAAGGTTTCGTTATTGTTGAATTTACAGTAACTAAGCAAGGCGCAGTACGCGACCCAATTGTTGTTGAAGCTAACCCTTCAGGTATTTTTGAACAAGCGGCTATTGATGCGGCAATGAAGTTTAAATATAAGCCTCGAGTGGTAAATGGCGAAGCAACGGAAGTGTCTGGTGTACAAAACCGTATTACGTTCCAAATAGACGGGTAACAGAACATGATGAGAAAACAGACGAATACATTGCTTAGTGCACTGGCGTTTGCATTTGCATCGGCCACAGTATCTTTACCTACTATATTGGTTGCGAGTGACGCTGTTGCGCAAGAGCAAAAAGCGAGCGAAAAGAAAACTCGTCGTGTGCCTACGCTTCGCGGTAAAGTCTACGAGCAGCTAGCCCGTGCCCAAACGGCAGCTGATGAAGCGGGCAATGTAGAAGAAGCTATTTCCATTTTGAAAGAAGTGGAAGATAAGTCTCATTCTATGAATGCCTACGAAAAAGCGATGATGTACAACTTTTTCGGCTTCATTTATTACAACAACGAAGACTATGCAAAAGCGTTGGAGTCGTTTGCCAAGGTGGTAGAGCAACAGCCTATTCCTGAAAAGTTCGAAATGACCACACTTTTCAGTTTGGCTCAGCTTAACCTTATGCAAGGTAATTACGACGACACCATCACTTATTTAGAGCGTTGGGAAAGTCTAAATACAGGCCCTGTACCGGTTAAAAATAAAGTCATCAAAGCCCAGGCGTACTACCAAAATAAACAGTACGACGAAGCTGCAATGTGGATTTCTGAAGCCGTTGCCGATCACGAAGCTGAAGGCATGATCCCTGATGAAGGTTGGTTAATACTTCAGCGTGCTATTTTCTATGAACTCAAACAGCCTCAAAAGGTTAAAGACGTTCTTATTAAAATGGTGAAGCTTTTTGACGAACCTAAGTATTGGATCCAGCTGGCCGGTATGTACGGTGAGCTAGGCGAAGAGCGCAAGCAGTTGGCTATTATGGAAACCGCTTATCAGCGCGGGTTCGTTAATACATCCGCTGATGTGTTCAATATGGCGCAGCTTTATTACTATCATCGCGTGCCATACAAAGGTGCCAAGTTGATGGAGCAGGCGATGAACGACGGTGTGCTAGAGAAAAACTTGCGCAATCTTAAGTTCTTAGGCCAAAGCTGGTCGCTAGCCAAAGAGCAAGACAAAGCCATACCAGTGATGATGCAAGCGGCTGAACTGTCTGAAGACGGAGAGTTAGATGCACAGTTGGCGCAAATTCTTCTTAATGAAGAGCGTTTTGACGATGCAATTGCTGTAGCAGACCGCGCGGTTGAAAAGGGCAATTTGAGAAACCCTGGTTTGGTTTACCTGATTAAAGGCATGGCACTTTACAACAAGAAGCAATATGCCCTTGCGCTTAATCAGCTAGCTGAAGCAGAAAAGCACCAAAAAAGTCGTGCTATGGCACAGCAGTGGAAGCAGTTTGTGCAGGGCGAAAAGCGTCAGGCAGACGCCATTGCAGCTGAGCTAGGTACAAGTTAAAAATCGTACTTTCGTTAATACATCATTTAAAAGGGTCGAATAATATTCGACCCTTTTTTATGCGCTAGGGAAAAGCACTTTGGGCTTCGTCGTACGCTTTTTGGAGCTTTTGTTCTGATATATCGGTGGCAATAGCAATTAGGTGGTCTACCCGCGGCGACGACTTGATGACGGGAACCAGAGTGGTGAATACGTACCAAGGCTCGCCCAACTTAGTCAGACTATGTACCTCGCCTTGCCAGGTTTGCCTTGAGATAGTGAAACAAAAATATCTGATTTTTCGATGGAAAACGCGTAAAACTGGGTATTAAGCGCCGCGCTGAATGTGCGGCGCAAGTGGGGGAGTCATTAAGCCGAACGAAGCTCTCTACGTAGAATTTTTCCGACGGTAGATTTTGGTAGCTCGTCAAGTATCGTGATCGACTTAGGAATCTTGTAATTTGTGAGGTGCTGTTTACAGAAATCAATGACGTCTTGTGTCGATACATCGCTTGAAACAGTAATAAATGCACACACTCGCTCACCGGTCTTTTCATCGGGTTTACCCACAACTGCGGCTTCCATCACGCTAGGGTGCGTTGTAAGAACATCTTCAACCTCGTTTGGATAGACATTAAACCCAGAGACAATAATCATATCCTTCAAACGATCTACAATTTTAATTGCCCCAGACTCGGTGCGAATGCCAATGTCCCCGGTTTTAAAGAAGCCATCTTGGGTCATGACTTTGGCAGTTTCGTCGTCTCGGTTCCAATAACCCAGCATAACCTGAGGTCCGCGAACTGCAATTTGCCCCGACTCGCCTTCGGCCACCGGCTTATCATGGCTATCCAGTAACGCAACTTCAGTGCCTTCTAGTTCGTGCCCCACCGTGCCAATCTCTTCTTTACCTGGAATGTTAAAAGATACAACTGGCGCAGTTTCTGATAGCCCATAGCCTTCGGTGATGGTGTTCCCGGTTACGTCTTGCCAAATGGATACTGCGGCTTGAGTAAGTGCGGTGCCGCCAGACATCGTGAGGTGTAGTTTAGAAAAGTCTAACTTTGCAAATTCAGGGTGTCTTCCAAGACCAACAAACAAGGTGTTGATCCCCATGAATGCTGAAACTTTATGGGGCTTGAGTGTTTGAATGAAACCGTCGATATCCCGCGGATTGGGTATAAGAATTATCTGAGTACCTTTGGCAAAGAGCGCCATCATTCCAACCGTAAATGCATAAATATGATAAAGCGGTAATGGGCATACCAATACTTCTTCACCATCTTTGAAGCCCTCACCAATACGGTCGAGCATTTGGATGCAGTTAGCTAAAACGTTTTTATTACTTAAGGCTGCGCCCTTCGATACCCCTGTAGTACCACCGGTGTATTGCAACATGGCGAGTTCATCTAGAGCAATAGAAGGACGTGCAAATGCAGGCAGTGTATTGCCTAGCTCCACTGCTTGTGTGAATGAAACCGTACCTTCAAGGTTTGGTGCAGTGTTAGGGTCTAAAAGCTCTGTTGCCGACGTGGTGATAACGGTTTCGATACTAGTATCATCTTTTATGCTAGTGAATTTGGGGAGCAAATCACCCAGAATAACCAGAGCTTTCGCGCCACTATCAGTGAACTGGTGCTTCATCTCGCGTTCGGTATAAAGCGGGTTTGTATTTACTACAACAAGGCCTGCGCGTAAGGCAGCATAAACAACAATAGGGTTTTGAATTAAATTAGGAAGTTGTATGGCGACTTTGGTACCAGGAGACAATTTAGCTTCGTGAACAAAGTAGCGGGCTAACGCTGATGACTTACGGTCTATCTCGGCAAATGTAAGTGTTTGTCCAAGCGCCGTATACGCTGGCCTGTCGGCAAATTTTTGCAAAACGCTTTCAATATAATCGGCTAAGCAGGTCACGTTATCAGGATAAGTTATCATGTTGCTTGTTCCTAGTAGGGCAAAGTAAAAAGGGTGTTTATGCCTTACAGTAGCAAACTTAACTTTTCATTTACATTAGGGTTGGGTTATTTAGTATTATAATTTTTAGTTATTAATTTTTTGTAGAACTATTACTTAAGTAACTATATAGCCCACCAGCACAGATGCCTGCCATGCATTGTGCGGAAAGTCCTAAGGTAGTGCGAGCGCCTGCAATTAGGGTCACATTCAATATGGGCTGCATGGCAATGAGCATTAATAAGAACGACAGGCCTCCCGCTATTGTGAAAAGAATAAATCGGGTACGGTTGGAAGAGCCACTAGCATTTTGATTAAGACGCCTAACAATGAAATGTGTCGCCAAGAACGCCAACAATAAGGTAACAGCAATAATCACGCCGTAAGTAGGCAAAAGGCCTAGTGCATCTTGCCATATCATGAAAAACCAATCGCTTGGATTCATATCAACATCAATTCGAATGAGTCCGATTAAAACGGCACACGAGTGAAACGTACTTGCTAGTAGAAAGCCGACGGCCCATGATGGTAAAAAATGGAAAATAGTGCGTCGTATTAGGTTGTTCATTTTTGTAGTCCAAGATTTGTCGCACAGTGCATTAGAACAAAACTCAACAGGCCTCAAATGGTTTGAGCGTGGCAATAGGGTATACCATAGTATGTTAAGTAAAAGAGGACAATCACAATGAGGTCATGGCGTACGATGATCAGTTTACTGGCTTTTTCTTTACTGGGAGCTGCTTTGGCTCCTGCTTTTGCCGTAACTACGGCCTCTGAACTCACTCAAAAGCACGCATCTAATACTGAGCAACGTGAAGCAGGTAGCTCAAATCTAACGGCCTATGAAAATTTCGACCAGCATGTCATGACAGAAGATATCGCTACCTCACTGGCGTTTCCCAAGGCCTTAACGACGGTTATTGATAAGGCTCAGGCAAGCACCCATATATTGATAGTAACGCGAGATGGTGAGCTGGTAATTATTGACAATAAGGGGGAAAGTGCGCGGTTTTCTTTAATGCTCGATGACTTGTACACTAAAGGGCAAGGAGGCGTACTCGATCTTCTTATACCCTCGCAATTCCCTGAAGACAGAACCGTGTTGCTGAGTTATTCCAAGGGGAGCGATAGTGCAAACCGTCTTGCCATAGTAAAAGGACAGCTTTCCCTTACTTCTGGCATTACTAACATTCAGCCAGTGTTAGCACTGGCACAAGCCAAAGACACGCCTGTGCACTACGGTGGGAAACTGCTTCAACTAGAGGGCAGTGCTTTAAACACAAAACAGGGCTTTTTGGTTACGACAGGAGATGGCTTTGATTATCGCGAGCAAGCGCAAGTTATCAGTTCACAACTAGGAAAAGTGCTAGGGTTTACAATAGACGGCAAGCCGTTGGCCAACTCTCCTTTTCCTGATAACCCCTTTATTTTTAGTATTGGACACCGCAATCCCCAAGGGCTTGTAAAGGGGAGTGACGGCAACCTGTTTTTGCATGAGCACGGCCCAGATGGCGGTGATGAAGTAAACCTTTTACAACAAGGCGCAAATTATGGTTGGCCAGTTGTTACACTAGGCAAAGACTATTCCGGCGCTAGAATTTCGCCTTTTTCGACCTATCCGGGTATGACTGGCCCCATTGTAGACTGGACACCTTCTATAGCGCCATCTTCCATGATCTACTATTCCCATGGGCGTTTCCCGATGCTAGCTAATACGTTACTTGTTACCAGTTTGAAAGCCAAAGCTTTGTATGCGGTTAGAGCCGTATCGAACGAATATATCTCTACAAAAATGTTTGAGGGACCTGGGGAACGGCTGCGGGATATTGCGCTTGATCATCAAGGTAACCTGCTTCTTTTGACCGATGGTGAAAATGGAAGAGTGATCGAAGTATCGCCAAGAGGAAATTAGGCACAGAAAACATTAATAAATGAAATTTTGTTTCAAAATTGATGGTAATTTGTACTGGTAGCACCATAAATAAAATGAATGTCTGTCATAAGTGCAACACTATTATTTATCTTTATTGGTCAAACCATTCAAGCTAAATATTGTCATTGATTTCAAATGGTTTGCTTCTAACTGTCTGAAATGGTTAGTTTAATTTTGCTTTTAATTAAAATTCGTTTTTCTAGTAAAAATGTAATTGCTTTAACACAACGACAGTTTAGGCGGGTGAATACCTAACTGTTTACTTTCAGTCATTACGTAACCGCTAAAAATCGGTTAAAATATCCCTCATTTTTATATGCGTATAGCTAAGACCGACTTAACACTACGCCCAAGTAAAACTAAGACCGAGAGAACTATATGAGTTTGTATTCAGAATATCTGGCAGAGATCGAAACCCGTAAAACGGAACTAGGTCTTAACCCTAAGCCAATCGACAGTGCAGATCTGCTGTCTGAAATTATTGCTCAAATTAAAGATACAACAAACGAGCATCGCGAAGACTCTCTAAAATTCTTTATCTATAACACGCTTCCAGGTACTACACCTGCGGCGGGTGTTAAAGCACAATTCCTAAAAGAAATTGTACTTGGCGAAGAAAAAGTAGAAGAAATTACCCCTGAGTTTGCGCTTGAACTACTTTCACACATGAAAGGTGGTCCGTCTGTAGAAGTACTACTAGACCTAGCACTTTCTGATGACGAAGCGGTTGCTAAGCCTGCGGCAGAAGTATTGAAGACTCAAGTTTATCTATACGAAGCTGACACTGAGCGTCTTGAAAATGCATTCAAAGCTGGCAATGCTATTGCTAAAGACGTACTAGAAAGCTACGCAAAAGCTGAATTCTTTACCAAGCTTCCTGATGTTCCAGAGAAAATTGAAGTTGTGTCTTACATCGCCGCTGAAGGTGATATCTCAACTGACCTTCTTTCTCCAGGTAACCAAGCGCACTCACGTGCCGACCGTGAACTTCACGGCCAGTGCATGATCTCTCCTGAAGCGCAGCAAGAAATTGTTGAACTTGGTAAGAAGCACCCGAATGCTAAAGTGATGCTTATCGCTGAAAAAGGCACAATGGGTGTAGGTTCATCTCGTATGTCTGGTGTTAACAACGTTGCACTATGGGCAGGTGAGCCAACAAGCCCTTACATTCCATTTGTAAACAAAGCGCCAATTGTTGCTGGTACTAACGGTATTGCGCCAATCTTCCTTACTACTGTTGACGTAACCGGTGGTATTGGTCTTGACCTTAAGAACTGGGTTAAGAAAACTGATGAAAACGGTGAAATCGTTCGCGATGCAAACGGTGACCCAGTACTTGAAGAAGCTTACTCAGTAGCAACTGGTACTGTACTAACTATCGATACTAAGGCGAAGAAGCTTTACAACGGTTCAGAAGAACTTGCTGACGTTTCTGCATCATTTACTCCTCAAAAAATGGAGTTCATGAAAGCCGGTGGTTCTTACGCAGTTGTATTCGGTAAGCAGCTACAGTCTTTCGCAGCACGTACTCTAGGTACAAAAGCGCCAGCCGTATATGCAGCGTCGAAAGAAGTGTCTCACGAAGGCCAAGGCCTAACAGCGGTTGAAAAAATCTTTAACCGAAATGCAGTTGGCGTAAATTCAGATGCTCCGCTTCACGCGGGTTCTGACGTACGCGTTAAAGTAAACATTGTAGGTTCTCAGGATACGACTGGCCCAATGACGTGCCAAGAGCTTGAGTCAATGGCCGCTTCAACGATTTCTCCTGTTGTAGATGGTGCTTACCAGTCTGGTTGTCACACGGCATCAGTATGGGACAAAAAAGCACAAGCTAACATTCCTAAGCTTATGTCGTTCATGAACAACTTTGGTGTAATCACTGCACGTGATCCTAAAGGCGTTTACCATGCAATGACTGACGTTATTCACAAAGTGCTTAACGACATTACAGTAGACGATCGTGCCATTATCATCGGTGGTGACTCGCACACGCGTATGTCTAAAGGTGTAGCATTCGGTGCCGACTCAGGTACGGTAGCACTAGCTCTTGCAACGGGTGAAGCGGCAATGCCAATCCCTGAGTCTGTGAAAGTTACTTTTAAAGGTAGCATGAAAGAGCACATGGACTTCCGTGACGTGGTTCACGCGACTCAAGCGCAAATGCTTAAGCAATTCTCTGGCGAGAACGTGTTCCAAGGTCGTGTAATTGAAGTTCAAATCGGTACTCTATTGGCTGACCAAGCATTCACATTCACTGACTGGTCTGCAGAAATGAAGGCGAAAGCATCAATCTGTATCTCAAATGACGAGACAATGATTGCGTCGCTTGAACTTGCTAAGAGCCGTATCCAAATCATGATCGACAAGGGCATGGACAACGAAGCGAACATGCTTCAAGGCCTAATTGACCTAGCTGATAAGCGTATTGCTGAAATCAAGTCTGGTGAAGAGCCAGCGCTTGCGCCAGATGACAACGCGAAGTACTACGCAGAAGTGGTTATCGATCTAGATCAAATCGACGAGCCAATGATTGCTGACCCAGACGTAAACAACGAAGACGTATCTAAGCGTTATACCCACGACGTTATCCGTCCAGTTTCTTACTACGATGGTAAGCCAGTAGACCTAGGTTTCGTTGGTTCTTGTATGGTGCACAAAGGCGACATGCAAATCATCGCACAAATGCTGCGTAACCTAGAAAAGCTTAACGGTTCTGTTGAATTCAAAGCACCACTAGTTGTAGCTCCACCTACATACAACATCGTTGACGAGCTTAAAGCGGAAGGCGATTGGGACGTTCTAGCGAAATATGCAGGCTTCCAGTTTGATGATGCTAACCCTAAAGAAGTGGCGCGTACTAAGTACGACAACATTCTTTACCTAGAGCGTCCTGGATGTAACCTGTGTATGGGTAACCAAGAAAAGGCTGAGCCTGGCGACACAGTTATCGCGACATCTACACGTCTTTTCCAGGGTCGTGTTGTAGCTGACTCTGCTGAGAAAAAAGGTGAATCACTACTAGGCTCTACACCGCTAGTAGTACTTTCAACGGTTCTTGGTCGCTTCCCAACCACGGAAGAGTACAAGCAAGCGGTTGAAGGCATTGACCTAACTAAGTTTGCTCCACCATCTGAAGACTTAGCTGTTAAGCCTAAGTTCGAAGCAGATGTAGCCGTTAAGCGCGTATAAGTACTTAACGCTTTCAAACGCATTTAAAAGCCCCAACCTCGGTTGGGGCTTTTTTGTTTGCCCAGCGAAGCTGGCAAACCCGTCAGGTTGAAAGAAACCTGAATCACCCTGACTGAGGGGAAGAT